>JANQER010000424.1 GCA_028278255.1 Elusimicrobiota bacterium
GGCTGTCAATGCCATGGCCTTAATTAAACTGGGGGCTTTTTCTTTTCATCATAATGTGGTCCGTGGACAGCGGCAAAATATTCACATAGCAGATGAAGATTTTTCTCTTTTTCAAAAGAGAGTTTTATGGAAACACTTTCGTTTTCTTTTAAAAAACGGGGTGTCCTGGGCCAATCTCCGGACTTTTGTTTGGATGACCTGGTTGATTCCGCGGTGGACCGGAGACCTGGTGTATTCTAAAGCCCATCAACCCGGCGTTATTCGGTCAATTAAGCGTTTTTCCGTTTTGCGCACAAAAGACAAGTTTAAAAAAGGCCTTTATCTGCTCAATGGCCAGAAGTTTCTTTTTTCAACGGACCAACCGCGATTTAATGACACAAAAGAACCCTCAAAAAAAGGGTTGTTACCGGCCCTCTATCATGTGATTGCCCCGTTTATAAAATACCTTCTTCAAATAACCTTTACATTCTCTGTTTTTGCAGCCTTGTTCAGCGGGTTTGTTTTTGACTTGAATCTGGAATTTCTAATGGATTTTATCCATGTTGTGAAGGACTGGCTTGTCAGCCTGAAATTCATAGGTCCTTACATCCGGCTTTCCTGGAACTTCCTGTTACAGGCATATCAGAGCGCGCAGGATTTCTTTGAGCAAATACTATTATTCTTTTTCGAAATTGACCTGACTGAGTTAAAAGAAATACTGGCCCGAATTGCAGAAGCCTTGGAACCGGCAAAGGACTTTTTCATGGAGCACATCACACCGGTGATCTATTCTTATGGCATTCCGCTTATACTCTTTCTTTGGGGTTGGATCTGGGGCGGGCTGGTTTATCAGGCCCAGGTTCAATTGCGTCTGAGGCAGGTTCTTCTTCTCCTCTGGCGTCTATTGACACGTGCTTTTGGAATCATGATCCCGTCAATTTTGGTCATGGCTATGGTTTCACCGTTTCGTTGGGGAGGACACTTTTTTAGAGTTTTACAAAATATGACTTTTGGGGCTATTAACGTAGAAAATCCATTTTATAGATTCACCCAGCAGATTAAAAGGTCCCGGCCTGTTGAAAGGATTCGAGAAATATCCCAGAGGTTATGGGATAGAATTCATAACTTTTTTGTCCGGCCTGTGGGTGTTTCCGCTGTTGTGGTGTACAAAGTTCTTTTGGTCAGCGGCTCTTTGCTCTATATGGGACTGCTGGTTTCTTTTGCCTTTCCGCCGGCTGACCCTCAATACATATTTCATTTCCTTCACAGCCTGGGAATCCCCTTGCATCCTTACATGCTGGCGTTTTTTGTATTTCTTATTCTTGGATTACCCTTTGCAGCGCTTTATTCCGTGCTGTACAAACTTTTTAAGGACAAAGGGTCTATGCAGAACCGCCGCCGGAAACAGTCTGCCCTGGGTTTTATTGCTTTCATTGGTCTTGTGACAGTGGTGATGCCTGGGACATCCAGTTATATTTTTCGAAATATCAGCACCCCTTTGATTGACCAAACCAAAAAAACCCTTATTCTTGATGTTGAAGAACGTATTCGGGAAGGTGTTTCATCCAAAAAGCTTCAGGCGTCAGTGGAAGAAAGATTCCAAAAGCTGCAAACAGAAACAAAAGAAGCGGAAAAAGACGCGGCGCAGGCTGTTTCGGACAAACCAGGGAAAGGAGACGGAGCTGCTTTGGATCACAGGAGAGTTGCTGCACTTGACGAAGAGATAAAAAAGCAAAGAGAAAAAATCCAAACAAAATTGGCTGAGGCCCAAAAAAAATTGTTTTCTCCGGAAACCCAAAAGGAACTGGATGATTGGCTCTCTTCTGCTGGGGAACGCCTTTTAAGAAATATTTTCAAAGGCCATGAAGACATTGACCCTTTGACTGGCCGTCTCAAGCCCATGGTCCCCTCTGGCTGGTTTCATGGAAGATGGGAGGAAATCCACCGGGAAATTGAAGAACAACACTCAGCTTTTTACGGAAATCCTTTTCTTTATTCTAGCGCGGACCAGCCCCTGCACGAAACAGTGGGGGAAGAGGCAGAATCTTTTGGCAAAGTCATGGAGCATTTGGCGGATATAGTGGAAGGACGGGCCAAGCCCCGTAGGTACATGACATACCGTGAAAGATTTTTTCTCCAAGCCCAGGCTTTTTATACATTGCAGAGGTTTCTTTTTGGCAATGCCATTGTCATGAAAACAATGAAAGCTGCGGACGGTCGCCAAATCCTCTTGAGTGAAACAGAAAGGATGTACGTGGGAGGACCGGTCAACTTTTCCGAACATGGCTATACATTGTCTTTTTCATTTAAAAAACTGCGGGATGTATGGTCAGAAGTATGGAAACGGTACCAGCACTTTCCCCAAAGAGCAAAAGATCCGTATTTTGAAGAACAGTCCCGTCTGCTCATAATGGATTTTGAAGCGCGCGCCAAACTCAAGAAGCTTCCTGAAAATATGATTCTGGCCAATGAAAATGATTTTAACGGCCGGGTAGACCCTATGACAGGCGCTCTGCTGATTGAAAAGCCTTCTGAACTTTTGCGATTTGCCCTGGAATTGCGGAACAAAAATCCTGACAACCGCGCGGAGGAGAAAGTCAGGTATATGGAATTACCATCACGTCATGAGATTGTAGAAGTTCCGATTGATGAGGTTGAGTCTGTAAGCGGACGCTTGCTGTACAGTGAAGAAGTTTTTGGTGGCGTGATCCCTGTTGGAAGTTTGTACGGCCTTCAAAGACCGCCTACTTTGGACCACTTTGCGTTCCCAAATGAAGAATCTGCGCGGCGCTGGGATGATGTGGTGCGTCTTCTTTGGAGGATACACCGGGGATCCAGAGACAGAGGCAAAGCCACTTTTATTTCTCCGCGTCTTTTTCCCTACATACAAGCTTTGGAGCAAAATCCCGAGGTTTGGGACAGCGGCATCCGCTGTCTGAAAATAGACTTGCTTTATAATCAAGATCCTTTTGATGACACAATCAAACACTACAAGGTTTTTTGGAGCTCTGCACAGGATAAACTTTCTGTTTTGGATGTTATGGGTTATGAAGATATAAGCGATTGGAGAGGCCCCTTGCTGACGCATTGGAACCGGTTCGCCTTTCATTTCTGGTTTTTGTCAAAATATGCCCGCTTAGACAATACATTTTGGGACTCTATTGTGGAAGGGCATACGATTAATAGAAAAGATGGTTTCCTTCTTCCTCACTTATATCCTCTTTTGAGCAACTATCTGAGGAATTTCCCAGAACGGTTTGATAAGGTCAAATCATGGGTGATGCGGAATAATGCGCGTGTCCTTGACACAAAGAAGTGGGACTGGGTTAGGGCCATAAATGATTCGGAAAAATATTGGGAGCGGGGGAGTGCGCTTATTGAAGCGGCTCTTGATCAGGGGTTGGATCCAGGCCCTATGTTAAAAAACAGCGCTAGATTTGTGGACTTTGGTTCTTGCTCATTACCTGTGTATAATTTACTTTTGGAAATAGTGAATCATGGATTTGTCTTCACAATTGGGACGGTGAAAACATTGGAATACTATTTTCAAGAAAACCCGGAAAAAACTGAACAAGATATAAGAAAAATGTTGAAAATTCAAATAAATCCAACATGGTTTATAAAATATCATTTACCTAAAGGGTGGAACTTATCCCCTGTTGAAAATGATTCTCTATGGGACTCAAAAATAGATTTTATGAGGGGGTTAAAACAGACCCAGCCCTATTATTACACACGGCCGTCTATCAAAAACGAAAACTTAAGACGCTCTCTGGAAACTCTTTCCCTAAATATGGCTGTTCATGGGATGGAGCCTATGATAACGCGTTTATATATTAATCATGAGAACTCCCACGAAAAAGAAGCCATGGATGATTTATCAGAAATGCTGGAGTATTTGGCATCAGCGTATCCAGAAGTGCTTTCCTGGGGATTTTCCTATGCCAATAAGATGGTGGAAAAAGGGTTTGATCCTTATAAATTTATAAAATATTTTAGTAACTTTTATCATTCGCCTAGGTTTGCTTATAACAAAAAAATAGTTGATATAGCCATTAAAAAAGAGTTTGACCCCTATGTTCTTCTCTCAAAGACCCCATCACATGATTACGGAGGATCTTTGGCTCTTTCCCTTTCCATTGCTTCAGATTTAGATCGCCGTGCATTGCCGCTGTTAGAAGAGCTCACAGAATTGACACTGAATCGCCCTTCCAGATGGGAAGAAATGGTGCGTGAGGTGGAATCCCATGGAAAAACTCTTCGCAATGTTTACTGGCCCGGATGGATTTCTCTGTTGAAAATGTCCAATGAAAGGGCGGAGATCTGGAATTTGGGCAAGGACCTTTTGGGCGCTATGGAAGGGAAAGGACAAAGGGGATCTGTGAGTTTTGGTGACAGCCTGGCGCTGCTTTCCAAATATCTGAATGATCAAACAGGAGAGACTTCAGAACGTTTTAAAAAGGCTGGAAAATTCCTGGAGCAAGCCATTAAAAAGGGATATGAACCTGAAATCCTGATGATTGATGTTCTTCCTTCTTTGCATCTTATGACGACGGAATATCCTCTCATGTGGCAGCAAGGATTGAAAGAAGCGCGTCAGGCCATGGACAGAGGCAGGAATCCGACTGATTATCTCAGAGAATACATATCCCGAGCCAAGATAAATATTCGAAAAGTACCTGGGGCTATTGATCTGCCATTTTTAAAAACTTTATCCCAGGCTGGAAAATGGGAAGGTCGGGCAGCAGTGGCAGCTTGGGGGGGAATGTTAGGAGCGCCGCTTTTAAATATGGTTTTCCAAGGATTGCCGTTTTCATGGGGAGAACTTACTTTTCTTTCCTTTTCAGTATTTTCCACATCATTTTCACTGTTCCTTTGTTTCTTTATTTTATATTGGATAGCCCACATGTCCTTTGGTGTGAAGCAGCCGGGTGGCCAAAAGGCCAATCACAATCCTGTGACAGCTCTCATGGCCACATCTCGAGCCATGGTAAGCACAAAAGCTTTTATCATTTCTACACCGGCAGTGTTTGCATTGTTTTTAGGATTGACCATTGGGTTAGACTCGCCTGTTTTGGCAATAGGTCTGATTATTGGAGGGACCTATGGTTTTGTTAAATCTGTGCTTTATGGAGGAAGAATACATGAAGAAATGAACCAAAAGGTTGAATCTGATTTTGAGAGAAACAAAAGGACATTAGCCTTGAAAATATTAAAAGAAACAGGATTAGGAGGCCGGCCATTTCCCGGCCGTTTGGAATCCATGGGATACAACATGATATCGACTCAGACCCAAGGAAAACAAACAATTATGGCGCCTTTTGTGGCAGAAACCCTGGCTTCCCAGGCCTTAAAAGAGACTGCCGGAAGTTCTTTTTTGAAGGAAACAGTAAATAACATTATGAAACGAATGGCTTTTATGAATGTGGATGAATCCGTTGAAAATATCCTGGAGGACTGGGGTTATGCGCAGGGCGCCTTTAGCAGGGAGGAGACATTGATCCTGGTCCTTTCTGGTTATGCCCAATGGTCAAAAAAAGAAAAAACCGCTTTGCAAGGGATGGTCCGTCGGTGGGGAAGAAACCCTGACTCTATCCCGGCGGATGTCAGCATCCTTTCCAATGATCCAGGCATGAATGACAAGGACTTATTGTCTGTTGTCCCAGGTCTGAAGGTTTTGAGAGGCAAGACAAAAATCACATTGCTTTCATTAATGGATCATCCGAATCTCGCATCCACGCGTATTTTAACTGAAAAAGGAAAACCTTCTCCGATCTCAATGGAAAACGTTATTCGCATAACAGGCGTGTCTTCTGCGCGTGTTATTGCCTATTCAAAGGATTCACTGGATTTCTTTGGGGTGGACAAGAACCAATTTCCTGTTGTGTACCTCAAAAACCTATCGCAAAAAATCCAAAAAACCCTTCTTCATTTACAACTTATTGCTCGTCAGGCTTAATGTTTTAATCTTATACCCAAATAATCTGGGCATCTCCGGTTTATCCAGGTTAGCAGCCATTTTGGCATGTTTGTTGCATATAAAGCAGTAACGCTGTAAATGCCTGATCAAAGGACGAAAAATGAACAAAAATATAGGGGTTTTTATTGTTTTTATGAGTTTTTGCCTTGTGGGATGCAATAAGCAGGGTTTGAACAAAATATTGGGAATTGATAATGAAAAATCCAGCCCTGAATCAGTCCTGGCAAACCCCACTTACCCAGATCCTGTGCCCTTTGAATCTTTGGCCGCATTTCAATACAATCAAACTGAATTGAGCGCCCCTGCATTAACCAAGATTACCAACCAACAGCAATTGGAAGAAGTAGAAAGGGCCATGGGCATTCATGAATCCATCCCATCTGTGGATTTTAATTCATATATGTGTGTCCTTGTCCAGGACAAAACACATCCCACAGGTGGATACACTATTCAAGTCAAGCAAGTGCGCGCAGAAAACGGAAAATTCCACATTTATGCCACCAGAACCACTCCAAATTCCAGTGACATTGTGGCTCAAGTGCTCACACAGCCTGGACATCTGATCAAAACCCCTAAAACCAGTCTGCCTCTTGAACTCATCCTCACCATTGAATAAAAGCAATAAACACTGTATTTTGCTTGGATTCTATACTTTCTTATAAAATTCTTTATACCCCCAGCTTTTGGAATTTCGAAAATTTACAAGTAATTTGCAATTTGTTAAGGCAATCTTAAGACTATGCCTGGTATATTTAAAGTAGCACGCCATCCTTGATCAGACATCCATTCACAATAACTCAACGCATCAACTCTGGGGTGATATGTTTTTTGTCCCCCAAGTATAATTCAAGTGAAATCCGGGGGGAGATTCACATGAATTCTAAAATCAAATTCAAAAAAACAATTGCTTTGCTTGTTGCGTGTTCATTTCTGCTCACATCCATCAGCCAGCCATGGGCACAATCCTGTTTTTGGGAACAAAGGAAAATAGCACGCGCCAATCTCATGGGCGCGCAAGATTTGCCATATATACCACCGATACAATCAACAACAGATTTGTCTTCTCTTGAATGGGCACACGGCCGTGCGCCCCTACAGGATCTCATCAAGAAAGAACCACTTCTAAAACCTCTTAAAGATTCACCAATCCTTCAGGCCCTGCCTCTTTCATACACCACAGTGCGTGATGCATATTTCCCAAGCAAAGATCTTGCCGCTAGGAATGATCCCAGTTTGTCGGATGGGACCACAGACCAAATAATTATCCATATTCAGGACGTGCATGACAATTTCCAGGCCCAAGAAAACATAGCCAACAGCATTAAACACCTTGCTACCAATTACCAATTACCAATTACTAATTACCCGGATCTTTTGGTTGGCTTAGAAGGCGCTCAAGGGCCGTTTCTGACCTCTGCGTACCGTGCTTTTCCAGATAAAAATATACTGCAGCGTGTGTCCAAAAGCCTGCTTGAAAACAACTTTTTAACTGGTGCAGAATATGGCGCACTTACAGCTGGTCATAGACGAGGAGAGGGGGAGAAGGGGAGACAGGGAGAGAGGGAAAGGGGCATCACCTTGTCTCCTCATGGCCTTGTCTCCCCGTCTATTCAGCTTTGGGGAGTAGAAACGGGTGAGTTATATGTGAAGCATGTGACAGCATTGAAAGAGAGCTTTAAGTATGAAGCTTCCATGAAAAAGCAAGTGGCTGACATGCAGCAGCAAGTGAATTTATTAAAGGACAAAGTTTATCCAGACACACTCAAGCAATGGGACAAACTCTTTGCCGGATACAATGCCAGAACCATCCAATTAGGCGACTATGTGGGGTTTCTTGTTAGAAGTGCGAGGTCCGAAGGCCGGCGGACAAAGTCAAACACTCAAAAATTCATAAGTGCTCTTAAAGAAGAGAGAGCTATTAATTTTACGCGGGCAGAAAACGAACGCAAACACTTGATCAGGGTTTTGGCATCAAACTTAAAAAGGAGCCAATTGAATGATCTCATGAACCATAGTGTGGCTTTTCGTGTGGGACAAATAGGGTATAAAGAATTTTACGACAAATTAAATGAATTGGCTGCGTGTGCAGGCGTGTCATTGATCAAATATCCTGAATTCAGCCGCTACATCCGATACGTGAACCTGGTGGAACAAATAGACCGCAAAACCATTTTAGAAGAAATAGAATCCCTGGAAAAAGCCTCGGTCAAGTCTCTGCTGCGCAAAGCCAACCCCAGCGCCCAAAAAGTGTATGAGATGTCCCGGAACTTGTTTCTCCTGGACAAAGTCATCAAACACCAACTGACTGATGCGGAGTGGACGGAATATAAAAACAGCAGGGAATCCATACATAGCCTTAGGGATTCCCTGAGAAATTGGCCCCCTTCGGGGACGAAATTGGCCGGCAGAGCCGACAAAATTGGTTCGCTGCGCTCACGAAATTCCTCGTCAAAGCCGTCCCAAAAAACACAACAAGAAGAAGCCAATTTCAGTCAAATATTAGATGTTTTCGAACAATTCTACGTAGCAGGCATAGAACGAAATGAAGCGCTTGTTGATAATTTGTTAAAAAAATTAATAGAAATTGATCAGCCTGCGGCTGATGAAATTGGTTCACTTCGTTCACGAAATTGGCACCCTATGGGCACGAAATTGGAAAAAGATGAAGGTCATTTAATTTCGCGAGCCAAAGGCGAGCCAATTTCGTCCGCCACGAGTTCATGGCGGACTAATTTCGCGACCGCAGGGAGCCAATTTCAATCAAAACAGCCAAGAGTGGCTGTTTTGATTTCTGGCGGCTTTCACACGCGGGGGATCTGCGATATTCTGAAAAACAAGCGTACCGCTTATATTGTCCTGGCCCCGAAATTTGACAAGATTGACGGACATGATTATTTGGATGCTTTTCGTGAAGACAAAACCCCATTGGAAAAACTTTTTGCCGGGGAAAGTCTCACCATTGTCAGGGAATTGGGAACAGTGGCGCAATCCATGCATAAGCCTGCGCCAAGTCCCAGGCACACAATCACCCAAACCCTTTTGCAAATTGCGCCATCTGCTGTGGCAGCGCATGAAGGGTGGTTGATCAAAGATTTGGAAAAATTTTTCATTGATTTCAGACAAGAGATTGGAGATTTTGATCAAAGCATTCCTTTGGTGCTGAAAACCGCACAAACATCTGTCAAAGGACACAAAGGTATTATGTTTCATATGACATTTGGCAAAGACCCCAAAATGCACAGGTTTTTCTTCACCCCAGACCGTGTGCCAGGGTATAGCCCCTTTCCCATTAAAGGGAACACAAAGCTTTACTACAAATACATGAGGTCTTTTGACTATCACAAGTTTTTCGTCAAGGCCAAGGAGGCTGTTGGTCACACATGGCATAGACTGTTTTCTTATAAATTCGGTTACACCATCAGCAAAAAAGATGTGGAAAGGTTTTTCCTGCAGTTTGGGCAACTGTCAAAAAAACTTGATGAAAAAAAGCCAGTTCAATACTTTTGTCGACCTGTTGAGAGACAAGATGCTTTGGGCCATAAAACACCAGGTTTTATATTTTACGTTCAATTTGCAGGCAGTGACAAACTGAACAAATACTTTTTCACCAAAGAAACCATGGGGCTCAACGACAATCTTTATGAGAGATTTTACATGGAGGGGGGAAATAGTTATGTGTCTTATCAGCGCCTGGACACAGATCTCACATGGGAAATGGCTCTTGCACAAAAACCTCTCTTGTATGCTGTCCATGCCATAAATGAATCTAAGCCAAGTCCCAGGGACATCAAAGGCCACATAAAGCATTCTTACAAATATATCCAAAGTTTTGGCATTAAGGAACTTATATTTAGTATTTTGGATCACCTTAAAAAAACATGGCAAAGATTCTTTTCATTTGAATTCGAGCACACCATCAGCAAAAAAAATGTGGAGACCTTTTTTCTGCAATTCGGACAAATGTCAAAAAAACTGAATGAAGAAATCCCTGTCAAATATTTTTGCCAGAATGTAGATATGAAAGACGCCTCAGGCAACACAATGTCAGGTGTTTTGTTTTATACACAGTTTCACAACAATGACAAAGTGAACCAATATTTTTTCACAAGAGACCCTGCAGCGATGAACAACAGTCATTATGAAAAATTCCATATGAACAGGGGGAAAGATTCTGTTTTTTATCTGCGTGTGCCTGCCAATATGACATGGGAAGAATCTTTGGAGAAAAAGCATTTTTCCTATCCCATCCATACCATTAATACAGAACCTGTTCCCTGGGTGGACAGAGCACGCGCAAGCATCCGTGCATGGGGGCAAAAAATGCTGACGCCAGACACAGAATTTTCATCTGTCCTGTCCCAAGACACATTGGAATCATTTTTCACCCGATTTCCGCGCATTTCAGATCAAACAACTGTTCGATATTTTACACGACTCGCCAAAATACACGATGCCCCGGGACTGCTGGTTTATGCCAAAATCGGGGACAATCCAAAAGCCTATGTGTATGGGTTAACATTCACGCCTGATAAATATCAAGCCCAAACAGATCCACATCTGAGCAAATGGCATACAGGGAACCAAAAATTTCTTTATTACGAAAACGTCCCAGCTGAATTCACATGGGCACAAGCCCTTGACAAAAAACCTTCTGGCCATCGCGTGCGCATCATTAACCCGCATTTTTTTAGAAAATTTGCGCAATCTGTGTTCTCCTTTGGAAGGAATGTTTTGTTTTTTCAATGGAAAACACTGACAGCTGTTTATCATTATCTTTCATCTTATGTCATCAGTTCCATCACGCTGCCCATACAAGCCTTTTTAAGCAAAAGAGATCCGGCTGACTGCCTCTATGTGGATGACGGCACAGCGCGGAATGCAGTGCAGCGCATTCATCACAATGAAAAACAAGAAGCGCAGAAAGTCGGGATACACTGGGTTGAGTCTGATTTAAAATGCTTTTTTGCCACTGTTCAGATAAACAATATGCCTATTAAAATTGCATATGGCATTGATCATTGGACAGGCGATCAAAGGGAAGAGGATGGCAGTCTTTATGCTTATGAAAAAATGTTTTGCTATTGTTTTGTCAGATCCCTGAACAACACCATCCAATACATCCCGCTTCCCATCACGCGGAACACTGTTTTGTCCATTAAAACCAGGCTCTTTTTCCAGCAACGGTTCATTCCCTTTTTCAAGCAAGCGTACAAGCGTTTCCAGTCCTTGTTGTTATGGACAGGCACAGAAATTCAACATGTATTCAGATTCTCAAAAAAAGCAACTGTTGAAGCCCAAACCATTGTCCTGGCCATGGGGATGCTTCTGATTTTTGTCCCGCTTTACCTGCTGTACAGGCTCATGCCATGGGAAGTGCGCAAAGCAAAAATCCATGAAAGTTTACGCACCTTATGCGATCAAGTCCTGACGGGGGATGTATTGCCTAGCGAGATTGGCCCTGACATGACCTCTTCTGACATCCAACGCGCCCTGTCCGCTCGATTTCCACAAGACAGGAACACTGTTGTGAATTTTTATACATGGCCCATAGATTGGGACAATAAAATGGTCACTGTTGTTTACGGCACAAACAAGGTGCTGCGTCTGGCCAAACAAGGGGAAGACAGTGAATCAGGCCCACAGTTCAGCGTGCATTCATTTTATTTTTGTGCCTTTAAAAGACATAACAATTCCATCCAAGTCTATGATGTGCCGTCTCCTCCATTGTTGGAATTGTCTCTCACCAAAAAAACCAAAAGAGAAAATGTTTTGGCAGCGCTTTTTAAAAAACATAAGCAATTTTTTATAGAGCGGACCAAAAAAACTTTTGAACCGCATCATACACCAGTGTCTGTTTCGATGAATTATTCCCATGCCATTCAAGACATGAAAGCAGAACAAAAACAGCGCCTCATCACCCAAGAAAACCCCCTCAAAACAAAACATATCCAATTGTTTTTTTCTCATCTCCATTTAGAAAGTTTTTCCGGCCTGATGGCTATGGGACAAATTCAATTTTCACAACTGAGAAAAACATCTGCTCAGCAAGGGGTTCAAAATGAAAAAGTTCTTCAGCCCCGTATTCCCGCATCAGTTCTCTTTGACAGAAAAACAATTGACTATGCCTATGTCTTCACACAGGCGGGAGATAAAATTGAAGTCACTGGCCGCAGGTTAAAGCTTCTCTTAAGCTTAAAGGAATCATTGATTCAACATCACACCAAAATGTACTATGCCAAAAATTATGTGTCTTTGATGTTTTATGCCATGTTGTTTTCTGTGAATGCCAGAGTTTTGGCGTGGCAGATGAAAAAAATATTGAATGTGCCATCGCCCATCACAAATGTCATTAAACACATAAACTGGGACTCTCTGCATAAGGCGTTCAGATTTCCACTATCGCAAAAATTGGCTTGGGCCGGTATGTTTATGGCTGTGTTAACCTCTGCCTTGATTTACTGCTCCACACTCTATCATCAACACAAACCAGAATTCACAGTCATGCCAGCCCCTGTTGTGGGCATTCAAACGCCTGATCCTCTCAAATATGGATTTGCGTATGCGCCCAACATTCCTGAGGAAGAGGACTCTGTGCCAGAAGAAAAACGCCGTGTGGACACAGATTCCAGTGAATCTGTTGACACCGATGAAGCAGTCTCTCGCGGGATTGAGCCAAATCCGTATGACACGGACACCACTGCCGTCGCTGTGATTCATCCAGATCCCTACCCCCTTCCTGAACCTGACACAGCAGATGTGTCCGCGTCAGAAGCAACTTCAATCACAGCAGTGGCTTCAGCCCAGTCCGCAGAAGAGCCTGTCCCATCTCTGAGTCAGCCTTTTAAACTCAAAAAACTGAAGCATAAGGAACGCTATAGAAAAGCCCACAAAAGAAAGCGTGCTTCCAGATCCCGGGATGTGGATTATTTGCTCTCAAGGGTGGACACCAAAAAAATTGGGCGCAGGGATAAAGGGAGTCCAAATGTCAATGAATACATAAAACCCACCTTGCCCAAAAAGAAAAGAAAACCCTTTGCTTTTAGAAGCAAAGCAAAAGCAAAACCTTCTTCACCACATAAACAAAAAAAAGCAAGACGCCATGCTGTACGCAAAGTGAAAACATCGGCTCTGTTGGCCACTGTGGGGATTTTTGGCACCATGGCTTATGGCCTTTTGTCTGGAGATCCTTCACTCTTGTCTACGGAAGTTCTCGGGTCAACCACAGGTGTTTTGTCCGCCAGTATTGGCGGAAGCTTTTTTGCCCTTGTGATGTGGCTGTCCTTATTGTTTCAGCCTGCACACAAAAAACGCGCCCATATGATTCAATCCGTTCAAACCATGGCCCAGCGATCTGTGCGTCAAAAAACAACATTGGCCATTGCCAATGAGCAACTGCTGGACAAAGTGTTTGGCCAGGCGCGCGCCTTATTAGAAGAACGATTTAACACAGTGAAACAAAAATTAAAGAATACAAAAGCAAATCAATTCACCTTAGACTTGAATGCCTTATTGCCGGTCTTTATGGAGGACAGCAATGACCCTATTCTGATCATGCTTCCTGACCAAAAAACAACTGATATTTATGCCATCCTTGAGGGACTCGAAGCCTCACAGCGCCTGACTGATTTGTCTGACCCACAATGGCATTCGTACGCCAAGCAGCTTATTTATGCCATTGGCTATGTCAGCGCCCAAACCCAAAACAATGCTGTTGTGACAGATCTGCTGGCTTTTGCTGAGTTTTACATCAGAGGGGTGAATGACAGAGTATTTCAGGCAGAAGACATGTGGCAAGCTTATTTGCTGGGCGTCAAAGCAGCCTGTGTGGTGCCCTGCCCTGCCCAAACCAATCAACCCATTGTGATAGGTTATGACATTTACAAAACAGATTTAACCAACCCGCTCTTCAAACAAATCCTGGCCAATCAATTGCAATACCAGGCTTCTCTGACAGACCAAGAAAAAAGCCAGATCACCATTCGGGTTCATTCCAAAGAGTTGAGCACACAGGATCTGCAAAAATTTATCAGCCCGCTTGAAGCACAATTCAATGTGTCTCTGTCCTGTGCTGGCAAAAACACAGCTTTTGTGCAAAATGTCCTGAATGAAGAGAACAAGTTTAACTATCAAGCTTACCACAAGGAACTTATTTTGGAGGATTCTGACAATAAAAACAAAGCATTGAAAATCGTTACAAGCCACGCGCACAATTGGCCCAATGCGCCAGAGGGAATGCTCATCCCCATGACAGCACAGATCCTTCAAGACATTTCAAACCAGTTAAAACGCCTCCTGTTGATTGACTTGTCTGCCTAAACATCTCCACCTGCTTTTTTCCACGCCCTTATTGTGGGGAAAAATCAGTTTGTTCAAGACAATTGTCATTGAATTAAATGTAAAATAGCTTTAAAGTGAAGGAAAGGAGATTCGTATGCACCCAGTCAGCCTATTGCTGAAGGAACATCAATTGATCGACAGGATGATCCAGCTGATGAAAAAAGAGCTGGGGAAATTGCGCGGTCAAAAAAAAATTGATTTGTCTTTTCTGGACACAACCATTGATTTCATTGGCGTGTATACGGACCAATACCATCATGAAAAAGAAGAAATTTTTTTAAAATATTTTGAATTTAAAAAAATGTCCCCTGACAACCGTGCACTCATGCAGGAAATAGAGAAAGAACACGATCTTTGCCGGAAAGTGGTGGACAGACTCAGGGGATTGCGCGAACAGCAAAACAATGGAAACCCTTTGGCTTTGAAGGACATTATTCAAAACATTGAAATTCTTGTTGATTTTTATCCGGAGCACATAAGCAATGAAGAGAAAAAACTATTCAGACTGAGCGGGGATTATCTACAAAGGGAAGAAGAGGTGCAGCTCTTAAATAAATTTATGGAGCATGACCAGGAAATGCTCCATAAAAAGTATGCAGTTGTCGTAGACGAGGCAGAAAAAAAGTCAAAAAAAATTTAACCAATTTTAATTGTGTAAGCGGTTTGAAATGTCTGGGCAGAAGGCAAACGCATTATGCCAGGCTTCTGTGTGAGTTCCCCTGTTGAATCAGGGGCATCATTGTAACTATACCAAGGTTCCAAACACACAAAAGCCGCGCCTGGTTTGGCCCAAATGCCCAGATGCGGGGCCCCCCCAGTGTCAAAAGAAAGACGCTGCCCTGTTCGAATGTTTTGAAGGGAAAGTTTTTTGGATTGGATATTTTTGAAAATCAATGCGTCATTCTTAAACAAATCCTTGGTTAAGTGAATTTTATTGCCATTGCTCAGATAGCGTTTCTCTGGATTGTCACATAACAACCCATCTTTCAAACAATAGCGATCCAAAGTCTCTGGTTGCTCAAATTCAATATAGTAATCTTCCAATGACTCGGGCAGGCCAAATGCCGGATGAGAACCCAAAGTGAAATACAAGGCATCCGGCCCCATATTTTTGACTTGATAAGACACTTCCAACAAACCAGCCTCTAATCGAAAGCACACGGTGAATTCAAATGAGAATGGATAAACCTTATGCGTGTCAGCATCTGATGTGAGCACAAAACTTTTTTCAGAGTCTGTGTTTTGTGCCAAAGAAAAAACCCGGGTTCTGGCCAGCCCATGTTTGGGCAATTGAAAATCTTTGCCCTGAAAAGAATAGCGCCCATTTTTCAACTGTCCCACAATGGGGAAAAGAATGGGGGCGCTGCCTGACCACACAGCCGGATCTCCCTGCCAAATAAATTCTTCGCTCTTGTCATTTTTAAAAGATTTAAGCTCAGCGCCCAATTCATCAATCTGCGCACTGAATCCATCATGCTTGACACTATATCTCATATCCACTCCTTTATTTTTCACAGGGGAATGTCAAAAACTTCTCTTGCCAAGACGGCCGTTCCCATCCGGCACTTCTGCACTGCGTCCTTGCAGCCTCTGGCGTTTTGCAAGGGCTCGCTAGTGTAGTGTTTCATAAATAACTTTACATATAAATGAGGGGTCGCGGAGTTTTTGTCATTGCCCTCCGTCTAAAGCCGGATATGGCTAGATTATCGGGCGCTTTTAAAAAAACGCCCCATGAATGGGGCAATTACAAAAACCCGGGTTGTCACGTCAAATGTAAAGACCTGTTGGAAACACTACACTAGCGCAGTCGACAAAAACGCCAAGGTTTTTATCACGTTTTTCATTTTTCCTTTCAGTAAAATATCACTTTTTTGATTTTTAATAAACCCATTTGTTTTGCGCAACGCTGGCCTTTCGCTTAAAAAAATTTTCTGGACAAATTTGGGAAAGTGAAGTATGATGACACCCGCTGGTATTTGTATGCAAAAGGGAATCCGGTGAGAATCCGGGACTGCCCCGCAGCGGTATAAGAGAACGAACGTCTTTCACTCAGCACTGGTGGAAACACCGGGAAGCCAAGACAAGTAGGAAAAGTGTGCTGCTCTTAAGTCCGAAGACCTGCCAGCGCCAACAAAATTCAACCGGCCTTCGCGGGAAGGCAAGGAGGCTTCATGTCATCATTGATTCAGAATCACAAAACCTTACTCAACGACAAAAACGCAGCTGTTCTGCCATTGACCCAGGTCAGGAAAAGAAACGGACGATTGGCTGTTTTTGATGCATCCAAAATCACCAGTGCCATTCTCAAAGCCGGAGAAGCTGCGCAGGAATTCGGAGAAGACACAGCCCGCACTTTGATGCTCCGTGTGCTCAGCTGTTTGCATGCCTCTGTGCAAGACCACATTCCGTCCGTGGAAACCATCCAGGATGTGGTGGAAGAAGTTCTTCTCACCTCTTCATTCAAAAAAACCGCCAAATCCTATATCCTGTACAGAGACCAGCACGCGCGCATCCGCGAGATTGTGGAAAAGTCAGATTTGGATCTGATTGACCGTTATCTGGACAAAAAAGACTGGCAGGTCAAAGAAAACAGCAACATGGCTTATTCTCTTCAGGGACTCAACAACTATGTGTCCAGTGAAATCAGCAAAGTCTATTGGCTCAACAAAATCTATTCGCCTGAAGTGCGGCAGGCCCATGCCACAGGCGCTCTGCATATCCATGATCTGGGCCTGTTGTCTGTGTATTGCGTGGGATGGGACCTGCAGGATCTGTTGAGAATCGGGTTTCAGGGCGCGCCCGGCAAAGCCGAAAGCAAGCCGGCCAAGCACTTTCGGGCGGCTTTGGGACAAATTGTGAATTTCTTTTATACCCTGCAAGGGGAGGCTGCCGGGGCCCAAGCTTTTTCAAGTTTTGACACGCTTTTGGCCCCATATATCAGGTACGACAACCTGGGGTATAAAGAAGTCAAGCAAGCGCTTCAGGAATTTATCTTTAATGTGAATGTGCCCACGCGCGTCGGGTTTCAAACCCCTTTTACCAATATCACCATGGACTTACAGCCCCCTGTGCTCTTAACCAATCAGCCCGTGATGATCGGGGGGGAATTAAAAGAAGAAACTTATGGCATGTTTCAAGAAGAAATGACCATGCTGAACCAAGCTTTTTTGGAAGTCATGTCAGAAGGGGATGCCAAAGGCCGGGTCTTCACTTTTCCCATTCCCACATACAATATCACGCGTGATTTTGACTGGAACGCGCCCGGTCTGGAAAAACTCTGGGAAGTCACAGCCAAATACGGTATTCCGTATTTTGCCAATTTTGTGAATTCAGACATGCGGCCGGATGATGCCCGGTCCATGTGCTGCCGCTTGCGTTTGGATGTGCGGTCATTGGGCCGGCGCGGGGGCGGGCTTTTTGGCGCCAATCCGCTCACAGGCTCCATTGGCGTGGTCACCATCAACATGCCGCAACTGGCGCACTTGGCCAAAGACCAGGATGACTTTTTCAAACGATTGAATCATATGATGGGCATTGCCAAAACCAGTTTGGAAACAAAACGCAAGGTTTTGGAAAAATTCACTCGAAAAGATTTATACCCGTACACCAAATTCTTTTTGCGCCAGGTCAAAGAACGTTTTGACCAGTATTGGTTCAATCATTTTTCCACCATTGGGCTGGTGGGCATGAATGAGGCATGCCTCAATCTGCTGGGCAAAGGCATTGGCACACAACAAGGCGCTGATTTTGCTGACAAAACACTGGTGCACATGCGGGAAGTTTTGCGCCGATTTCAAGAAGAAACAGGACATTATTATAATTTGGAAGCCACGCCTGCTGAAGGGACTTCTTTCCGTTTGACCAAGCTGGATCAAAGAAACCATCCGGATATGGCCTGGCAAAAACAGGACTCAGCCATGCCGGTTTATACCAATTCCACACAGCTGCCCGTGAATTTTTCAGATGATGTGTTTGAAGTGCTGGACCTGCAGGACAAGCTCCAAACCCGCTACACAGGCGGCACAGTGGTGCATGTGTTTTTGGGTGAAGCTGTGGCGGATCCTGAAGCTGTGAAAAAATTCCTGCAAAAAGTCTGCGTGAAATACCGGCTGCCGTATATCACTCTGTCACCGTCTTTTTCTGTGTGTCCTTACCATGGCTATTTGCACGGGGAAATCACACAATGCCCCCAATGCCAATCCAAAACAGAAGTATATTCCCGCGTGGTGGGGTACCTGCGGCCAACCAACCAATGGAATGAAGGCAAAAAAGCCGAATTCCACATCCGTAGCAGGTTTAAAATATAGCACTTGCATAGTTTTGCATATATTTATACAATTAAATATGGGCAAAAATATGCTAAAAATTAAAGAGGTTGCTGAGCTTCTTAACGTGTCCTATGACACATTAAGGCGGTGGGACAAATCAGGCAAATTAAAATCCATACGCCCTGTTCCAGGCGCACATCGTCATTATCATGAAGAGGATGTGCATTCAATCTTACATGACATATTTGGTGAAGCCAAAAAATGGATCTCGCAGGCTATCCCAACAGAACCTCCGGCTTGTTGCTATTGCCCGGACAGCCCTTTTTTTCAATATCAATTGAATAAATTTGAAACAGATCTTCAGCTTCTCCCTGATCTCCAAAATGAATTCTCCTTAATTGTGTCTACAGTGGGAGAAATCGGCAACAATTCCTTTGATCATAATATTGGCTCATGGCCAGATATCAGGGGTGTGTTTTTTGGGTATGATTTAAACAAAAGAAAAGCGGCCTTGGCAGACAGAGGACAAGGCATTTTAAAAACACTCAAAAGAGTAAAGCCGGAACTGCAAAATGATCAAGACGCGCTTTATACGGCTTTTACAGAAACCATTACCGGGCGCGCTCCTGAACAGAGGGGGAACGGATTAAAATTTGTTAAAATGGTGATCACTGAAATATCTCAGTCTATTCCCATTCAACTGAGCTTTCAATCCGGCCGGGCTGCTTTGCTCTTAGAGAAAAGCAATAAAGCTTTAAACATCAAAAAAACCAATGATTCAGTCAAAGGCTGTTTGGCTCTGATTTCGTTTTAGATGCTGTTGTTGAGCGTTTTGAGGAAGGGACGTCCTTTAGTTTTCAAAAGCAGTTCATACGCTGTCAACGGAAAAACGCCCGATAAATCGGGCAGATACAGCCTTAAATTGGTGTTTGTATCTTGGTTATTGGTTATTATTTGGTTATTGTTTCTTGGAATTTGGTTATTCTCGGTTTATCCGGGCCAGGAGTTTCTTATGCTTATTGAAATCAAAAAATTCGGTGTGACACTAACGTCCCGACAAGCCGGCAAAGAAGCCTTATCCGCTTATAGGCCTGTTTTAAAAGATATATCAAAAAATGAAAACATCATTGTTGATTTTGAGGGAATCAACACTTTTTCACCGTCATGGGGAGATGAATTTCTCACGCCACTACATGAACTTTTTAAGGGAAAACTGTTTTTGAAAAACTCCAAAAACCCTTCAGTGATTGCCACCATTTCTATCCTAGAAAAAACACATCACATTCAATTTGCACGTGTATGATGATCTATCCATGAACATTCAAGGTTTTCAGCCTTTTGGTTTAAGTGATTATCCCGGTCATCCCTCAGCCGTGGTGTTTACGCAAGGGTGTAATTTCAACTGTCCCTTTTGCCACAACCGCAGCCTCATTCCGCAAAACACATCTTCACCCGGCATGCCGGAACAAGAACTGTTTGATTTTCTTCACAAACGGCAAGGCGCCTTGGAAGGTGTCGTGATCACCGGCGGGGAACCTTTGCTCCAAAAGGACATTGTTCCCTTTTTACAAAAGCTAAGAACCTTGCCGTACAAAATCAAATTAGACACAAACGGCAGCTTGCCGGATATTTTGGACAAAATTATCCGGCTGCGCCTGGCAGACTACCTGGCCATGGACATCAAAGCGCCCTGGCCTCAATACCAAAAGCTCTGCGGCGTGCCTGTCAATATTCAAGCCGTTAAAAAAAGCATCCAACTCATCAC
This sequence comes from Elusimicrobiota bacterium, assembly GCA_028278255.1. GTDB lineage: Bacteria > Elusimicrobiota > Elusimicrobia > FEN-1173 > FEN-1173 > JANQER01. Next base: position 20,330 of record JANQER010000424.1, read on the forward strand.
AGACAGCTACATCCCGCACGAATTTCGCACCACATTTGTCCCATCTCTGTTGACCGAGCAAGACCTTATCTGCCTCCAACGCCAGCTCCCTGAAAATGCCGCCTTTAAAAAACAACGTTATGTCCAAAATCAAAGACTTTTTCATCGCCAAGACACTAAGAACGCCAAGATTTTTTAACCCTTTTTGGTTTTGTAGATGCTCAGGTCTCTGTAATTGCCGATTTATCGGGCGTATTTCAGATAGGAAACACTACCTTTGGCTATTGAATCACCCCAGCCCCCCAGGAACAGGCTTTTTTTCTTTTTCACTCGTATTAAGGATTCCCAAAAACGGCCGAATATATAGTTAGAAGCTGGTACGAGGGGCGAGGGCATTTCTTTTCGAGGGACACAAAGATCAAATCATCATAGAATGGATTGGGAATTATTATGACAATTATTCCTCAAATACTTACACACAAGCGCTCAAAAATCAGATCCTGCTTGCTCTTTGCCGCAGGGATTCTGATGGCTATTTCCTTCAGCGCAGAAGCCAAGGACAAAAAGGTGCTGTGGGGAGATTATGCCAAGAAAAAAGGAGATTTTTATATCTCCCAGCAGGATTTTGTACGGTTTATTAAAAATCGTCCTGCTGAACCCACCCCCAGTGAAAAAGAATTCCTTCATGCGGAAAACCTATATCAAAAAGACGGGAGCTCCAAAGACGCTCTAAAGGCCTATGAAAAAATCAAAGCCAAAACCCGACGTCCTGTTTTGAAGCAAAGCGCCTTGTTTCGCATGGCAGAGATTTCCTATCATCAAGCCCGGTATGAAAACGCGCTCAAAACATTGACTGACCTGGAAAGAAAATTTCCTGACACCCATCTGGCGCATGAGACAAAACTGCTCAAAGCGCATTGCCATACCTATTTAGAACATTTTGCACAAGCGGAAAAAATATTGACCCAATTGTCCACGGCCCAGCCGGCGTACCAAAAAGACGAAAGATTTAATAATTTGTTCGGTTTTGTTCATTACCAGCTAAAAAATTATAAAAAAGCGCATGCCTATTTTGACAAAGTCATATCAGACAGGGCTTTGTTTTTTATGGGCAAACTGCTTATTCACAGCGGCAAACCCTTGTTTGCCATTGAAAATCTGCGGGAATTGACGCGGGAATATCCTGACAGTGTTTTTCAGCCTGTGAGCCAATATTTGATTGCCGAAGCGTTTTTTATTGCCAAAGATTATTCAAGCGCCATTCACAATTATGAGAAATTCTTGGAAATGTATCCCAGTGACCGGCTGCGCGGACCGGCTTTGCTTAAAATCGGGTGTGCTTATCTTGAACAAGACAAATTTCTTGAAGCCCGCACTCATTTTCAGTCTTACCTGCAATCCACAGCCAACCATGAATTTTCTTCATTGGCGCAGTACCTAATTGCCGAGACTTTTTTAAGAGACAGACGATTCAAAGAGGCCATATCCGCGTATGAAGAAATGTTGGCGTCTTTTCCTCTTGACCCGTTTGTGCCCGAGGCCCGGTACAAATTGGCCTGGTGCTATAAAAAAACAAATAACAAGGGAAAAGCCCTGGCTTGTTTAAAAACACTGAAACAAGATTTCCCTCGGCACAAACTGATCCCTTATGCTGAAACTCTTTTTGGCAATGTGCTCAGCCAGTCTGAACAGCACAAACAAGCCGCCTCTGCTTATCAGCGCGCCATTGACAAAACAAATAACCCATTGCTCACAGAAGCTTCTTTTGCTCTGATGAGCCGGTCCAATTATTTGGATGACAACCATGCGGCCCTGATGTCTGGGTCTCTCTACATGATCAACCGGCTCCCGCAAAACACCAGTCCCTGGCGTATGGCCACCTATTTATATATTGCCGAAGCCTATGTACAGCAAAAGAAATACAATGAAGCCGCCAAAATGTATCAAACAGTTTATGACATGGCCCCCACAGGCCCGTACGTGGCGCAAGCCATGGATGGAATGGCGTGGTGTGCTTTTTTCAATGGGGATTATGCCAAGGCGCAGGAACTCCGGGAAGATATTGCCAAAATGGCCAAGGAAAAAAATTTGCCGCATGAGCTGGTTTTGCAAAACCGGTTTGAGCTGGCCAATGCTTTATTCAACCAAAAAAAATACATGGACGCTTTAACGCTTTTCACTACTTTTGATCCTGAAAATCCCATTTACTATTCTGCCCAAAGTGTTTTGTACCGGAAAGGGTTGTGTTATTATCAGCTGGAATATTACAGGCAGGCCCTGGAATCATGGGAACGCCTGGTGAATATTTACCCAAACTCTCCTGAAGCCCATCAAGCCATTTATAAGGTGGCAGACACTTATTTTCTGGGAAATCACTACAACAAAGCCAAAAAATACTTTGCACAGATCGTCGAAAAATATGCCAAAACAGAAGAAGAACTGATGAATGCCAGCCTGAGAATCGCGCAAACTTATTACAATTCAAAAGACTATATCCCGGCCATAAAAGCGCTCAAAGCGTTTATTGAAAAATTTCCCAAAAAAAAACAAGCCTATGATGCCTTGTATTTTCTCACGGAAATTCTCAATGATCCGGAAGCCAGAGGGTTTGCCCTGTACGCCATGGAACAAATCAGCGCTGGAAAAACAACGCCTGTGGCTGTTGAATCGCACTTTCGTATTGCAGTGAATTTGTATGAAAACAAAGAGTATGCCAAAGCCGTTGAGTCTTTGGAAGATTTGATCAGCCAGCTGCGTCACAGCGGGAAAATGGCTGATGCCAATTATTATCTGTCCACGTCCCATTACAAGCTGGAGGAATTTGACAACGCCGGGAAAGCTTTTCATCGTTTTGCACAAAATTTTCCGGACGACATTCGTGTGGCATCAGCTTTGTTTTTCTGCGGGTCTTCTCATTTTAAGGGCCAGGATTATGCTGAAGCAGCAAAAATTTTCCATGAGTTGTACACCCGGTTTCCTCAATCCGAATTCACAGGCACAGCCATTTACAATGCGTCTTTGGCATTCAAAAAAATAAAAGCCTGGGAAAAAGCATCACAAATGCTCCTTCTATACAAAAACAATTATATGAAGCCCCAAGAACTTTTTGACACTGACATGCATCTTGTGTCTTTGTATGAAGAGCAAAAAAAGTATGGCCAAGCCAATAATCTGCTCCAAGCCCATCGGCAAAAAAGAAGAAAGGCTTGGGGAGAATTGAGTTTTCGCATGGCAGAGAATCATTTCTCAGCAAACAACGATGTACAAGGCCTGGCCATGTATGAAGAAATCATCAACAAAGGCGGGCAAGAAAGAGGCTTAGAGAACTGGGTGCTCAGCGCCCTGGTCAGGAAGGGGGAGTATCTTGAAAAAGCAGGGGAAAAACAAAAAGCCTTGTCTGTGTATAAAAAAATATGCAAAAAAGTATCAAAAATGCACACAAAGCCGCCATGGATTCAATCGATTAAAGAACGGATGAAAATATTAACAAAATAGCAAGGAGTCATTATGCGAACAAAAAATATAACCATTATTCTAGCTTCACTCTTTCTGGCAACACACATTCACAGCGAGATTATTTTTTCTCCCAACGACGACGGGGTTAAAGACTCGGCTGTTTTTCGTTTGAACATTAAAACCCCAAAAGAGGACATCAAAAGCTGGGAGTTTTCCATCCTGAATTTGAAAAACAAAAAGATCAAAGTGTTCAGCGACCAGGGCGCACCGCCTGCCAAAATTGTATGGGACGGCCGGGATGAAAACAATATCTTGGTGACCGCTGACAAATATAAATACAGTTTTTTTGCCATCTCAAAAGCCGGCACAAAAGAAAAAATCAAACCCCAGCCCATTGTAATTGACTATGAAAAACCAAAAGTCTCGGTCTCTGCCAATTTGGCCATGTTTTCTCCGAACAAAGACGGCGTCAAAGATGAAGTGCTTTTTTCCATGAAATCATCAGACAAAAACGGCATGAACAGCTGGCTGTTTATTATTGAAGACAACAAAGGCGGTATTATCAAGTCCTATTCCGGCCCGGGAGAAGTCAAACCCACCTTTATTTGGGACGGCACAGACACTTTTGGGAACCAATCCGCTGACGGGGATTATTATTATTATCTTGTGGTGCAAGACAACGGCGGGAACCGGTCGCAGACAAAACCCAAAACAGTTCATCTGTCCAGAGCCGCCATGGTGTCCAAAATCAAAGCTGAACCAAAAATCATTTCACCCAACAATGACGGCAACCATGATGAGCTCAATGTGTTCATTGAGGAAACTGGCAACGCTGAAGTGGAAAGCTGGCAGCTCATGGTACTGAATGTGGTGGGAAAACCCGTGAAAATGTTTGAAGGCAAAGGCTATCCCAACAGAAGAATTATTTGGGACGGACTGAACAACCAAGGCGACATTGTCAATGACGGGAATTTTTCTTTGGTGCTCTCTGAAACCGACAAAGCAGGAAACACCATCTTGACCCCGCCGGTGAATTTCACCGTTGACAATTCACCGCCCTTGGTGGTGCTGGGGCTGACCAATCAAATCCTTTCTCCCAATGGCGACGGCATCTCAGACACCACCAAGTTTAACTTCAAAATTTCGGATGTGCATTCCTTTGACTGGAAGTTTTATATAAAAAACGATATGGGAAAAATCGTCAAGACCGAATCCGGCACCAGCAAAAAGGTGGACAAAGAAATCACCTGGACAGGGCTCCGGTCAAAGAACAAAAAAGTGGATGACGGCATTTACACTTATTATATTGAAACCAAAGACATTGCTGAAAATTTTTACAAATCTCCGCCATCCACCCTGCAGGTGGATGGAAAACCGCCGGTCATAAAAGCCAAGGCCTCTCCCAAGCTTTTTTCTCCCAATGACGACGGTGTTTTGGACAAGACACAGTTTGATTTTCAAATCACTGACGCCAGTCCGATTGAACGCTGGGAAATCAAAGTTCAGGATGATCTGTCAAAAGTGGTCAAAACATTCAAAGGCCATGGCAGAACTTCCAATAATATTGCCTGGAACGGCCGGGATGAAAACCGTGCCGTGCTGCAGGACGGTTCTTATAGTTGGACGATCTTTGCCAAAGACATTGTCGGGAACAGCGCGGTCAGCGCCCCTCAAAAGGTGGTGATTGGCGCGGCCAAGCCTGCGGTGTATGCCTCAGCGAATCATCCTATTTTCTCTCCCAATGCAGACAGGATAAAGGATCAAGTGACTTTTGATTTAAAGGCCAAATCATTCAGCAAAGTCACGGAATGGACATTTGAGATTGAACAAATAGCCACTGTGCGGACATTCTCAGGGTTCGGACCACCCCCCAAAAGCATCAACTGGTACGGGGACAATGATGAGAAAAAACCCCTTAAAGACGGGAAATACACCTATGTGTTCAGCGTCACTGATTCAGCAGGCAACCGGGCTTCCTCTTTGAGAAAGCAAGTGCTGATTGACACAGAAAAACCCGGCATTCAGGTGAATGCTGACGCGGCTGTGTTTTCTCCAAATGGGGACAAATTCAGGGATGGAGTCAATCTCAACCTCCAGTACACAGACAAAAGCCAGGCGGCTGAGTGGAAAATTATCATTGAAAAGAACGGCGGGAAAAAGTGCAAAGTCTTTTCAGGAGAAAATGCACTGCCTGTTTCAGTGTTTTGGGCCGGGGACAGTGATGACAAGGAAAATTTGGCGGATGGCATATACAATTACTATTTGTCAGCCACAGATATTGTTGGGAACAAAAGCATCACATACCCCAAAAGAATCAGGATAGACAACACCCCGCCGCAAGCGGAAATCGCTGCCAGTGCGCTCCTTTTCTCGCCCAATGGAGACGGGAAAAAAGACACTGTGACCTTTTTCCTGGGGTTTAAGGATGAAAGCAATATTTCCGACTGGGCCATTGAAGCAGTGGGCCCGGATGATGCCCGCAAAAAATATGAAGGCATTGGCAGGCCTCCTGCCAAAATCAAATGGGACGGCAGAAACGGCAATGGGCATCCCCTGCCGGACGGCATCTACAAAACAAGTCTCACCATCAAAGATGAAGTGGAAAATATTGGGAAAAGCGCTGTCATCCTTGTGGAAATTGACAACACCAAACCCATTGTGAGCATCACAGCAGAAGACCAGCCCATTGAAAAATTGCAAGTCAACAGCTTTTACACTGAAACAGATGCCGGGATTGTGGTGTCATTGTCATCAGAAGTCCTGTTCTTCACGGGCAAGGCAGACATCAAAAAAGAGGCCATTCAAGCCCTGATCAAAGTGACCAATCTGATCAGGCGATACCCGGAACGCAAAATATTGATTGAAGGACACACAGACAATGTCCCCATTAGCACTCCGCAGTTTCCCAACAACATGGTGCTGTCAGAAGCCCGGGCCATGTCTGTGCGGGACTATTTGGTCAACATTGCCAGTTTGGCCGCCAACAGGTTCATCATCAAAAAATACGGCGCCACAAAACCTGTGGCCACCAACAAAACATCAAACGGCCGGCAGAAAAACCGCCGGGTCGAGATCACCCTATTGAAACACTCAAGAGGAGCCAAATAAAAAACACAGCGCCATGGGATAATAGCCGCATAGTGCTGTTGAAAAAGCAAGGCAAAAAGAGGGTTGGCACTTGTCTTTTGAAGTTTGGAAATTGGTCCTTGGTTATTATTTGGTTATTGTATCTTGGAATTTGGTTATTTCCTTTATCTGGGAGGACAAAATGAACATCAGTTTTTTTGAAGTTGTCAAAACAAGTTTTCCCATGGCCATACTTGTCTTGTGTTCCATCACAGCCCTGTGCTTTGCCATTGAAAGATGGTGGTATTTTAAGAAAATTGATTTGGACACCAATGGCTTTATGGAAACGCTCAGAAATTTCATTGGCAAAAAAAAATTTGACGCTGCCATTGAGCTGTGCCAGTCAGTCAAAAACCCCCTGGGCTCTCTCATGGAAGTGGCTGTGTCAAACAACAAGAAGCCAAAAAGCCAGCTCATTGATCTCATGAATGCCACCCGTTTGGACAAACGACTGGAAATGGAACAATTCGTCATTGTGATCGGCACCATGGGCACCATTTGTCCTTTTATCGGGCTCTTTGGCACAGTGGTCGGTATTATCAGGGCTTTTCAAGATTTGGCTGTGTCCGGGAGCGGCGGGCCGTCTGTTGTGGCTTCAGGTATTTCTGAGGCCCTCATCACCACAGCGGCTGGACTGGCGGTGGCCATCCCATCAGTGGTTCTGTACAACTATTTTATGAAAAGAATTAAAAAACATTCCATTGAAATGGAATCAAACCAGATCCGCATGCTTGTGTATCTGGTCCCTGAAAAAGGTTCAAAAAATGATGGATGAGGAAGGCGAAAATAAAATCAATATCACCTCATTGGCGGATGTGTCTCTCACGCTTGTGATCATTTTTATGGTGGTGGCGCCCTTTGTCATGCAGACCGGCATCAAAGTCACATCTTCCAAACTGGGAGAAAAAAGAAGCCAGATTGTTCAATCAGAAAATGTCACCATCAGCCTGAACCAAAAAGGGGAAATTCAAGTCAATGGTAAAAAAGTCCTGAAGCAAAACCTGGCCCAGACACTCAAAAAAGCCATCCCGCACAGCCGGAACAATCTGGTGATGCTGCTGGCCTCTCCCCAAAATAAAGTCAAAGAAGTTGTCAGCATTTTGGATGTGGCCCGCCAGCAAGGCGCCAAACATTTGGCCATACTCAAACACAAAAGGAGGACAAGTTCCTGACCCGGATAAATCGAAAAGAACCAAATTCCAAGATACAATAACCAAATAATAACCAATGACCAAGAAACAATAATCAAACACAAGCGCCAATTTTAAATACTAAAAAGAAGGCTATTATGGAGTCATACTTATCGCATCAAAAATGGGAAAATGACGCCATCACAGAATTGGAGATCACCCCTTTGGTCTCAGTGGCGCTGGTGATGGTCATTGTGTTCATGGTGACAGCGCCTCTGTTTATGCAGCCATTAATGGACATCAAACTGCCGACGGCCATTGCCGGAGAAGACCACGAGCGGGAAAATGTCACCATATCCATCACGGAAAGCGGCACTTGGGTCATCAATGAACAGACTGTACGCGCTGATCATGTCCAGCCTCTTCTAACTGAAAAAATCAAAAAAACCAGGGACAAATACGTGATTGTCAGAGCAGACAAGGAAGCCACACATGAATGGCTCACATATGCCATTGGCATAAGCAAAAAATGCGGGGCCAAAACTGTTTCCATTGCTGTTAAAAGAAAACCCGGCTAGTGGTCCAACCCGTTTAAAATATGGGGTTGTAGTCTGCCGATTTATCGGCTCTTTTTAAGGTTTTTTACCCAGATTTATAAATGGGTTGAACCACTGTCCTCCAATCCTTTGAGATTGGGAATAGAAGGACTTCAATATCTCTGATACACGCTACATGGAAAAATATGACGTACGACAAACGCAGACTGCAAATTTCTTTTTACTCCTCCCTGGGCGCTCATATGGTCATGGCCGCCTTCTTCACGTATTGGCAAATCACACAAAAGCCGCCGCATGAGTTTATGTTGGAAGACATACGTATCATAGAAATTGAACCAGACAAGCCAGTCCCTGTTCAGCCACAGGTCTCTGCACAGACACCTGGTAAAAAAGTCATTCAGTTTTTGAAAAGGGCTTTTGTCAGAAAAGAGACACAGGATTTCAAGGAATTCGATTTCATTGAAAGTAAAAAACCCGTCACAAAAACAGCAGCTGCGCAGCGCCTGGACTTATCGAAAAAACTGTCCTTGCCGGCACAGCCAAAAATTGATTTAAACACCACGCTTCGCGCGCCCAAAAGAACGGATTCGTTGGGAGAGATGACGCCTGACATGGCTGTCACCACCAGAAAAACAACTGCCATGTCTGTGCCTAGAGAACCAACCATTGACTTAACCAAAACCACCCAAAAAACGCAAGGCCCGTCGGAAGCAGCACACTCGATTGATTTGTCAAAAAAAATCAATCTACCTAAAACAAATCTCAAAGAAATGGCAGTGTCAGACAATGCTCTGATGCCCAATCGAAACGAGCCTGCCATGAAAAACGCCCAAATCAATATCCATTCCAATAAGCAGACACAAGCGCCCATCCCCCATAATCAATCAAGCCCGTCAGTGGCGCTGGACAAAAAAATCCCTTTTGACAAATACAAAACTGATACGAATCAGTTCAAAGAAATGGCTGATGTCACTTACACGACCAAAAAAGAAAATCACGCAAAAGAAGCCCGGGGGAACAATCAGTCAGTTGAAATCACAGGACCAGTTACGCAGAGGAAAGTCATCAAATCCATTTTACCCGCGTATCCGGATTGGGCAAGAGCTGACCACATAGAAGCCTATGTGTCCATTAAATTTTACGTGTCGCCTGACGGCCAAGTCAAAGACAAGCGCAGCATTGTCATCACATCCGGTTACCGCGACATGGACCACCGTGCCCTCAAAGCCATTGGCCAATGGCTTTTTTCCACAGTGGATCCCAAAAAAGGCGAACAATGGGGCGTTATTACGTTCAGATATAAATTGAAGTAAAAAAGCAAAGAGCAAAGGGCATAGAGCAAAGAGTTATTTTTTGAAATTCATAGGAGGCAGGAGATGAAACATATCCCATTTATTTTAAGCATTTTTCTGATATGTGCCGCTGTGCTTTCCGTGGCAGGGGAAAACAACAAAGGCGAGCTGCCTGACGCAGTTGTCGAAGGGGAAGAAGTGATCCAATTGGACAGCCAAAAACCCAAACTGGAACTGGTTTTGGATCCGGACAAAGAACTGACAGACGGCCTGAAACTTGATGACAATATTTATATCAACAAAACCACAATTTGGGAAAAAGCGCCTTATCATTTTGTCGTGAAAAAAGAAAAAAGCCGGCAAATCATTTCACCGGCTCAGCATCATATCAGAAACAATTACGTGCATCTGCTCTACCCATACGCCATGCTGGGCGGAAGCCAGGATGCCCTGAAAAGAAAAAAAACAAAAAAACAAGGCCGATGGGAACTGGTGGTGGCAGATGATTTGGGGCAGACTTTCAGGACTTACACAGGCCAGGGGCTGCCGCCGGAAATCATATTGTTTGACGGAAGAGACAACAACGGAAAAATCATGCAAGTCGGCCGTTCCTATTCCTCTATTTTAAAATATCATGATGCCAACAACAACCTGCGCACATTTTCCGGAAATTCCTTTTCCGTGATGGGCTTATCTCATCAAGAAAACAGCGGGTTCCATATCAGCATTGATTTCAACAAACTCTACCAGAACCCGCCCACGGCTTTAAGGAAAAGCCAATTCAGCGAATTGGGGCAGGAACTCTTAGAAGAAGCGGCCAATATCATCAAAGAGCATTATTTTACTGCGCGGTTCCAAATCATTGTCCACAGCAAAGACATCAAAGTGGCAAACACCTCATCAAAACAAATCGCGCAAAAATTGTCCAAATTGCTCATCAAGCCATTGGAAAGCATATCAACCAAAGGGAAAAAATCCACAAGTTCCCTTGAATCAGTCAAAATAGTGATCCAATAAAATAAAAAAGGGGTATCTCTTCATTCTCACAGGAGATGAAAAGATGCCCCTTCTAAATAAACAACAATCCCACTTAGTTATACCATATCTTTCAGTTTCTTCAATGGCAGAACTTTAACCTTCATAGAAGCAGGGCGCGCTGCCACATTCATGGTTTCACCCGGCTTAAATGGATTGGGCACATTTTTCTGAGCCTTTCTTGCCGGCCGCTTCACAGCTTTCACTTTCAACAGTCCGGGCAAAACAAAAGATCCCACAGAACCTTTTTTCACATGCTGCTTAATAATAGGTTCCAGTGAGCTGAGAACCGAATCCACCTGCTTTCTGGAAAGCCCTGTGCATTCAGCCACTTCAGTCAAAATCTGTGTCTTGTTCATTGGTTTCTTCAATTGCTTTGCTGCTTTTTTAGCCATATCATTCTCCTTATGAATAGTGATGGTCCATCTGTGTGCCAATAAACATATAATTTTTTGAAAAAAAATTCAATTCAATAAAATAAATTCATCCGAAAAATTAACATAAAATTTCATTGCAAAAACAAACAGAGCCGGTCATCCTTGAAGAGTAGACATCTCTTAGGCGGGCAGGGGACACATGCAAAACCACAAAAAAGTCGCCCTCATCGTGGAAGATGACCAAACCACACTCAACTTCATCATCCGGCTGTTGGAAAACAACGACTATACCGTGCGAAGCGCAGACAATGCCAACCAAGGCCTTCTGCTCATGGACAAAGACGTGGAAATTGTCATCACAGACATTCACATGCCAGGCCTTAACGGCTATTCATTGGCCGCCATGATCAAAACACAATTCCCAGGCACCCCTGTCTTTGGCATCACAGGATTCAGAGAAATCTCAGAAAAAACCCTTCACACAGAATTCGACGGCTCCTTGTACAAACCATTCCGGCCAAAAGCCCTCTTAAATGCCGTG
>JANQER010000344.1 GCA_028278255.1 Elusimicrobiota bacterium
GGAAAAGCACACAGTGCGGGATGTGGAAAAACTGGCAGCTGATTGGCAGACAGCCGCACGCGACGGACACGTGCGGCGCGTCAAAAAGAAAAACCCGGATGTGCGTCATATGGAAGAAGATCTTCAGCGCACTTTGGGCCGGCGTGTTCAGATTGACGCACGGGGCAAAACAAAGGGATGGGTTCGCTTGGAGTTTTATTCCATTGACGATTTACAGATATTGATTCATCAACTCAAGAAAAAAGGGGACAAGAAAAAATAATATGAACAGATTAAAAATTTCGTGGTGTTTTATTTCTCTGGCCATGTTGTTGTTTTTGGGATGTGCTGTTGGGGAGAAAAATGAAGTTTTGAGCCGGCGTTTGTCACGCCCTTTGGACAAGAAACCAGTGTCTCAGACAGTGCCTGCCCAGGCCCCGGTGTATTTGTCTTTATTGGACAATCTGAATGATTTTGTTTTTTTTGCCAATGGGGGCGGATGGGATGCAAAGTCTTATATCGGATACAATATGTGCTGGGTGGTGAAACTTCCCCCGGCGCCTGCCGGAGATTATGAAAAAGCTTTTTTGGGCGCGAAAATCGGACGGATGAAAATGGAGCCTATTCCAGGCCGGCCCAAATGGGAAAAACGACCTGTGCGCGGCAGTATTAATATTGCTGTTGCTTCTGAGCCTATTTGGCCGCACAGTCAACGGCATTTGTTGGCAAAAACAGTGGACATTCCTTTGGAGGGAGAGAAAACAGACGCTGTTGAAGGAGTGGGCGAGTCGCGTTGGTTTTGGGTGGAGGTCCCTGTCAAAAGTATTTCGAGCACTCAAAGCAATTATGTGGCTGTTTTTTCGCCAAGCAAGTCATTGTATGGCGCTGCGCGTTGTCCGATTTTGGCAGCTGGTCCCAGTGATCAAAACGTGAATGCCTGGCTGAACAACTCTGTGAAAGGCCAGCCGCCTTTTAATAGTCGGGAAACGCTTAAAACAAAGGTTCACTATAAACCGGCTGTTGCTGTTAAGCTTGTACCGTCCAACAATAAACAGGTGAAGGTCAGCTTGCGCGAAAAACCTCTGCCCGACACAGTGATTGAGGACAAGATTGTTTTTTCCGCTTCGGTTTTGGGTGAAGATATTCAGAACGCGTGGGTTGAGTTTTCCACTGACACCAAAAATTGGATCCGTGCCACATCCCCTCTTTGGAATGCGCCTTATATTTTTACTGTCAAGAGAGCACGTTTGCTGGAAGGCGATAATCAAGTCCGCGTGACAGCTGTTGATGCTTGGGAAAATAGGGGATTCAGTGAGTCAGTCAATATAAAAGTCATTAACAATGGAGAGAAGAAATTAGAAATTGGAAATTAAAAACTCTGATGATAAAACAGGGAAAAAGACTCATTTAGCGTTTAGCATATTAAATTTAGCATTTAGCAATGAAAAGAGGAAAAACGTTTAAATGCTGAATGAGTTTATCAAAGATTGACAATGCTAATTGCTAAATTTGCAGCGCTAAATGCTAAATGAGTCTTTCGTTTGCATTCCCGGTTTGTCCGGATAAGGAGTTATTGATGAAATCAATTATTGTGCTTGTTTTTTCATTGGGTGTATTGGGGTGTTCTCAAGGGGATAAGCCGGCTGACAATGTGGCCACGCGTTATACGAAGTCTCTTCAGAATAATCTTGAAAAGTCACAAGCCGCAGCAGATAAGGCCAACAAAGCCATTGCTGAATCCACTCAGAGAGTGAACGAAGCAATGGAAATGCAATAGAGAATTGCTGTTCAGAGAACCACGGATGGACACAGATAAACACGGTAAATCTTTACAAGTATTTTTTAACTTAAAAAGAACCATAATGTTTTTGTTTTTACCGTGCTTATCCGTGTCCATCCGTGGTTGCATTACATATTGTTATTGTATTTGTTTTTCCTTTCAAGATTTACAAACAATTTACAACTTCTTAATGGAATCTTAAGATCAATTAGGTATCATTTATGAAAATTTTACATGTGACTGAGAGCCGCGGCTGGAGCGGGGGTACTGTTCAGTTGTGGAACCTGAGCCAGACACTTCGTGCACAAGGGCATGAGGTGGGGCTTTTTTGCCCGCCGGCGAGCGAACTTTTAAAACATGCGCCTGGCAGCGGTGTTCAGGTTTTCACGTGTGCTCTTCGCCAGGATTATGATCTGCGGGCTGCTTGGGCATTGTCCAAAGCCATTAGACAATTTTCACCGGATATTGTTCATGCGCATCATCCCCGGGCGCATGCTTTGAGTTTGCTGGCAGGTTGTTTCACGACCATCAAACATTTGGTGGTGTCACGACGCGTGTCATTTAAATTAAAGAAGTGGAATATATTCAGTCAGCTGAAGTATAGGTCTCCGCAAATCAGCGCTTATACCGCTGTGTCTCAGGACATTAAGAATGTTTTGGTGTCAGGCGGTGTGCCCGCGCACAAGATAGAAGTGATTCACAGCGGTGTTGATGTTCAGAAGTTTTCTCCTCAGGCCCCTTCCGAAAACCTTAGGCAGGAACTCCAGGTCCCCATGGGTATTCCTTTGGTGGGCAATCTCAATCATTTCAGCTGGTGGAAAGGACAATCTTATTTTTTGGAAGCAGCCAAATTGGTATTGGATGAAAAAGTGCCAGCGCACTTTGTGCTGGCCGGGAAAGACACTGAGGGGCATGAAGCAAGAGAAAAAGTGAAGGCTTTGGGAATTCAAGAGCATGTGTGTTTGGCAGGTTTTCGCACAGACATGCCGGAAGTGATTTCATTGCTGAAATTATGCGTGCTTTCTTCATTGGCCGGCGAAGGGTTTTCCGGTGTTTTGCGTGAAGCCATGAGCATGGGCGTGCCTGTTGCGGCCACTGATGTCGGCGGCAACAGGGAATTGGTGGTCAATGAAAAAACCGGTCTGTTGGTGCCGCCTGCTGATGCCAAGGCCTTGGCCGGAGCCATCAAGCGCATGCTCACAGATCAGACACTGTCTGACGCTTGCGCCAAGCAAGCCCAAGACAATGTGCGGTCACATTATTCTATTGGCAGCATGGTGGAGAAAACAACCGGCTTATATAAACAATTATTAAAGGTTGAATACGATTTAGGCAGCCACGGATAAGCACGGATAAACACGGTAGAAATAAGAATATATATGATTTTTATTAATAAGAATGACTGTGTTCATATGTGTTGATCCGTGGTTTTGATATTTGCAATTTATATTTCCGGCTCGTCCGGGTCATTTATTGGAGGATGTTTGTTATGTGTGTGAAGAAATTGTTGGTGATGTTTGGTTTTGTGTTTGTGGTGTCCGCCTTTGCAGAAGTGTCTGCCATTCGCTTAAGGACAGGTTCAGCGGCTGTGGAGCGGATGCGTATATGGTATGAACCTCATTACGGAGGGCCGATCATTGGTTTTTTTGATAAAGGTGAAACATTTTTGCTTTTGGAAAAAAGCACTGACACGGATTTTGATGTGGCACATGAAAAAGTCGTTTGGTACCGTGTGGTCTCTGCGGGTGGGAAGCAAAAAGGCTGGGTCAGTGAAAAACATTTGCGTGTTCATCGTCAGAGGGATTTTTCCGATTTGCCGAAAGAACTTGCTTATGAGTTTCTCGTCGATACTTACTGGCAAATGTCACCTGATAAACACATACAAGACTGGGTGGTCCCGTCCAAATCATTGAGGCCCAAGAAACTGCCCACCACAGTGGAGTGGGTTTATGAAGGGGATATCAACAAAGACGGCGAAAAAGATATTGTTTGCAGCCTCAAAACAGGTTTTTCCACCAATGTGCTTGAAAACAATGAATTGTATGAAGATAAATCTTGTGTTGTTTCTGTTATTCAGATTGTGGCCGACAAGGCCCGTTTTTTAATTCCCGGAAAATGGGGAAAGGATATTCGCTCCATTAGTTTGGAGGGTGTTAGAAATATAAAAGGCAGTCTGTCCGAGGAGATTGTGTTAAGCCAGGAAATTTTTGGGGATCAGATCAATGACAGCTTGTGGTGGGTGTTTGAGGATGGGGTGAGCGAACCTGTGGGAAAGGTGCGTGTGTCTGCACGGGCGGTTCGGGACATTGGCGTCAAAGGGGAGACCATCCTTGAAACGCCGTCCTGGAAGAACATAGATCAGGACAAAGATTTGGAGCTGGTGATACACAAACAAATTTTCCATGAAGAGACAGACACAGCCGCTGGTTACACTTTGGAAGTCAAGGAAGTGTATGATTGGAAAGACACAGGCTTGGTTTTGGACAAAGCTTTTTTGACTTCCGGGAAAGCGCAGGTGGTGGTGCAAAAAGCCATTGCCAGAAGAGCGCCTGAAATAAGCAGCGAACCTATGGCTGTGTTAAAATGGAATCAAGAAGTGCCTATTGTTGGGTTTGGCGGTGTTTCTGAAGACAAACGTGTGGACTGGTGGCGGGTGGAATTGTCCAAAGCAGAGTGGGGGTGGGTGGCAAGCGCTGATCTGTCAATTGCGCACACGGATGAGCTTGTTGACGCGTACAAAGATATGTTTGACAAATTAGGCGTGTCCGGCAGATAGAAACCTCTCCTGCATGATCTACATGTGACAAAAGGAAAATGAGCATGGGTTTGATTGTTCGGAACCAGACGGTTTTACGAATTTTTGGCGCAATGGGCCGTGCGGCTCTTGTTTTTTTTGTTGGTTTTTTTCTGGCATCTTCTGTCTGCCTTCAGTCAGCGGATGTGTCAAAGAATAAAGCGTTTTTTTGGGTGGTCAGGTCCGGACAGGCCAAGGCCTATGTGCTGGGTTCCATTCATGTGGGAAAACCGGATTTTTTTCCATTAGAAGACAAGGTGGAAAGAGCTTTTGAGGCTTCTGACATGCTGGCTGTAGAGGTCAATATCAATGCGGTCTCGCCTTCAGCGCTGATGATGACCCTGGCGGCCAAAGCTGTGTACCTTCCTCCTGACAGTCTTAAAAACCATGTGTCAAATGACACATGGGTGCTGCTGCAGAATTCATTAAAAACAAGGGGACTCCCTTTGGGACAGCTTCAGCAGCTTAAACCATGGTTGATTGCCTTGATGATTTCCGCTATTGACAGAGAAAAGGCAGGGTTGAGCGACAAATATGGAATTGACCAGTATTTTCTCAAGCGCGCCAAGGATCAGAAACCCATTATCAGTATTGAATACCTGGAGGATCAATTGGGCCTGTTTGATGGTTTTTCTGACAGAGAACAGGAAGATTTTTTGAGAGGGGTTTTGGAGGAAGGGGAAAAGGCCGCGGATGTTTTTCATTTGTTGTCGGATATTTGGAAAAGCGGTGATGAACAACGATTGGAGTCATTGCTGAAACCGTGGAAAAATGACCCTGCCCTCTCGGGTCTTTACAAAAAAATGTTTGATAACCGCAATCAAAAAATGGCGGCTCAAGTTTTAGAATTCCTGCGGTCCGGGTCAACGGTTTTTGTGGTGGTGGGCGCCGGGCATCTTGTGGGCGACAACAGCGTTATTGACATCCTGCGTCAAAGCTGCCATGTCCAGCGGTTATAAATCTGATCAATTCAATATCGCGCCGTTGGGAGAAGAATAAAATCAATATACCATGGTTATGTGTTTTTGGATAAAATGAAATAGAATTGTCGTAGGGGCCGGTCCCTGTGCCGGCCCTATCAGATGCAATTGAACAATTCCAGATGCAATTGAACAATTCATTGATTCAAAATTAACGATTTCGTGTTCATGTTATTCTAATCCAACATTGTTTGCCTGCAAGGGCGGCCACGGGGAGCCGCCCCTACGACAATTTCTCTTCCTGACATTTTATATTGTTTCAAATCCCTCACGACTAACAAATATATTGGCGGTGTTCAATCGCACAAATGGCCTCAATTTTCAAAACGTCTGTGGCAGCGTGGCTATTATGACCACATCATTCGCGGTGATGAATCATTAAATTCAATCCGTGAATATATCAGGTATAACCCATCCACATGGGACAAGGATGAAAACAATTTAAGGGCCAGTTGCGAAATAGCCTATTGAGACCCTCCCCCTTCACTTCGTGAAGCCATCCCGTCGGAGACAGGAGAGGGGGTTTGAAGGAAAAAGCATTTCGCAACAGTCCCTTTAATGCATAACCAATTCATGCAGCCGCCCGTGCACATGACGCATGGAGGCTGATGTCGATAAAAATACAGCTTGTTTTAATTCCGCGAGTCTGCTATTATATGACAACTTTGGTCCTGGCAGTTTTTTGGCGAGGGCCCACCCCTTTTTAATAAGGGAGTCCATAAAGGAGATACCATCCGTGAAAACATACGAAACCATATTCATTGTGCCGGCCGATTTGCCTTCTCAGCGATTGGACGGTTTTCTTGATAAAATCAAATCACTCATCACAAAACAAGGCGGGGAGATAGTCCAGATAGACAAATGGGGACGCCGCCGTCTGGCTTATGCCATCAATCGGCATCGGGAAGGTTTTTATGTTTTTATCGTCTTTAAAGCGCCGTCAGAAATCATGGATGAGCTGACTCAGATTTATCGGGTTTCTGAGGATGTTATTCGTCAAATGACTTGCAGAGCCATTCCATCCAAGACCGCCACGCC
>JANQER010000460.1 GCA_028278255.1 Elusimicrobiota bacterium
AAAAATTGCAAATATTCACAATTTTCCATATAAGCCGCTGCCGGCACTGCAATCACGGTGACAGCGCTCACTTCTGTGGCCACAAAAGACAAACACACAGCCCACCAGGGAACTTTTCTTCCCCCTAAGAAAAAATCCGTTGTGGTTTTCTGCTGTTTCCGAAAAAAACACCCCAGACTCACCATAGTCAACAACAAAAAACCCAGCACGGTGAAATCCGGCCAAGTTAAAAGTGATTCGCCGCCAAACCAAGATGTCATAAATTAATCCGAAATCAATCTTTACGCCCAATTCTCAAGTCGAAGATTTGGGACTCTTGAGAATTCTTCCATATTATTGGTGATGAGAACAACGCCTAAGTAAATAGCATGAGCCGCAATCAGCATATCCAAAGGCCCTATCAATTTCCCGGTTTTTTTAAGGAAGGCTCTTAATTCTCCATAGGCTGGAGCCGCGCCTGATTGAAAATCAATGATTTCCAAGGGCGCGATAAATTCACTTAATGCTTCCAGGTTTTGTTCTACATGACCACTGTTGGCCACGCCATATTCAAGTTCAGAATATGTAATGGCAGAAATGCCGATATCTCCCACCTGAAATTTCTTAAATTTATCAAAAACTTTTTGGGGTTTTTTCTTAATGATATAAATACAGATATTGGTATCCAGAAGATATTTCATTGAAAAAAGTCTTCGCGTTCAACAGCGCCTTGATCACGTGTTAACATAAAATCATCAGAAAATTTTGTACAAGCCTCAGCCACATAATCCCAGGTTTTCCTTTTAGGGATCAGCATAATAATACCGCCAATCTTGCGAATAAAAACAGAATCCCCTGAAAAACGGAACTCCTTTGGCAACCGCACAGCCTGACTTTGTCCATTAAAGAATAATTTTGCCTGTTTCATACTTTAAGTATATACTTAAAATATATACTTGTCAATTCAATTATTTCAATATTTTATTTAAAAACCCTTTAGCTTTTCTCAATTGTTTCTCAGCCTCAGGCAAAGAAATATTCTTTCTGGCCATGACAATAGCTATTTTTACTTTTCCCCTTGAATTTTTCAACAACAGACCGGCTTTTTTTTCCGACACATGCCCCAATCTTTGAACAAGTCCAATGGCCCTTGCCACGAGCTTTTTAGACCGCGGCTGCACATCCACCATCCAATGACCGAACACCTTGCCTACCCGCACCATGGAAAGCGTTGTCAGCATATTTAAAATCATTTTAATGGCTGTGCCGGCTTTCAGCCGTGTGGAACCTGTTAAAATCTCTGGACCCACATTCGGGGCAATCACCACATCCGCTATATTATGTAAAGCCGCCTGCGGATTGCACGTGACAAGAACGGTTTTGGCTTTCTTTTTCCGTGCTGTGCCCAAACCCACCAACACAAAAGGCGTGACACCGCTGGCTGCCACGCCCACCACCACATCGCCTGTTTTCACTCTTCTCCGAATTTGCCTTTGCGCTTCCAGCGCGCCGTCTTCCGCGCCTTCTCTGGACTTAAAAACAGAATCATGCCCCCCGGCCATAACAGCCTGCACCAAATCAGGCGGGGTATTAAATGTCGGCGGGCACTCAGCGGCTTCCATCACACACAACCGGCCGCTTGTGCCGGCGCCTATAAAAAAAAGCCGTTTCTCGCGGCCCATCCCATCAGAAATCATATTCACGGCTTTGACAATCTCACGCTGAACATGCCCCACCGCCGCCGGCACCGATTGATCTTCTTTATTCATCAACCGCACCAGTTCACTCACAGAAAGCCGGTCCAGATCCCGGGAAACCGGATTCGGCTTCTCTGTTACTAATTTTGAATACATATTATCAGTTGGGTTCATATAATGTACAATATCACTTTATAAGAAAAGAAGAAACGCATGAATAATATTTATAAAACCAGGATTTCTTATGTCTTTAGAAGAAACAGTGGGACAAACCTTGGTTTTCGGCATCCCTGGCACAACAGTCAGGCCGCAGGATATTCGTCTTTTCAAAGACACGCACGCCGGCGGACTCATCCTCCACGCCTCCAATTTCAAATCTCCGCAGCAAATCAAACGCCTGATCTCAGATCTCGAATCAGCGCTCAAAAGAAAACTACTTGTCACCATTGACCACGAAGGCGGGCGCGTCACCATGTTCCCTGAAGGCCTCACCATTTTTCCGGACAACCTGGCCCTTGGCACCATCACCAACACAGAAAACGCCTCCCAACAAGGCGCCATTGAAGCCCAAGAACTCAGACGACTCGGAATTGACGTCAATTTCTCTCCCACAGTGGATGTCCTCACAGACACGCACAGCCCCAACATTGGCATCCGCTCCTACGGAAAAGACCCTGTCCTGGTCAGCGCCATGTCCTCTGCGCGCATCAAAACCATGCAAAAAAACGGCATAAGCGCCTGCGCCAAACACTTCCCAGGCCTTGGCCCTGCTGACAAAGACCCGCACATAGACCTCCCAGTCATCCCCATCACATGGGATGACCTCAGAAAAACCCACATCCTCCCATTCATCAGCGCCATGAAAGCCGGCATAGACATGATCATGTCCTCCCATCCACTCTATCCCCACCTGGATCCCACACCCAAAACACCAGCCACATTTTCACAAAAAATCATTAAAAAACTTTTACGGGAAGAACTCTGCTTCCAGGGCGTCATAGCCAGTGACGACCTTGAAATGGGCGCCCTCAAAAACATCTGCCCGATTGAAGAATCAGTGGTCCGCGCTGCCAAAGCCGGGCACGACCTCCTGCTGGTCTGCCACAAACCAGACCTCCAGCGCCGCGCATACAAAGCCCTGCTCAAAGCGTACCAATCCAAAAAACTACTCATGGACGAACTCGACAAAAGCGTCTTCCGCATCAACAGACTCAAATCAAAAAGACAACACAGATTCCTCCCGGGCGCCCCGGAACCTCACCCCCAACACACCCAATTTGCCCTCACACTGGCGCACCGGTCCGTGACTGTCTCGTCTCATGCCTGCCCTCTCCCGCTCAACCCAAAAACACCTGCGCATATTGTCTTCCCCAAACTCTCACAACTCGCCCCGAAAATCATGATAGAAACATCCCTTATGAACGAAAAAAAATTCATACAAAACCACACACCCGACACACTCTCCACGCAAATCATACCCATTAACCCCAAACAAAGTGACATCCAAAAAGCTTTCATTCAGTCACAAAAAGCGCACACAATCATATACTTCTGTTACGATGCCCATCTCAACAAAGGCTGCCTGGACATGCTCAAAAAGCTCCAAAACACAGGCAAAGAATTCATACTCGTCCTGCTCCGGAACCCCTACGACGAAATCCATGCACAACCCCAGACCACCACTGTCACGGCATTTGGATTCCGCGCCTGCCAAATCCAAGCCTGCTTGGAACACATTTTCGGCTTATGAAAAACAACCGTTCAAGAAACCACAGATGATCCTTTCCGACAAGCAGGGACCTTACTGAGCAGCAAGCACACGGATAAAAACAAAAAAACTTTTTTATCCACAGATTTCACAGATTAAAATATGATAATGTGGTTTAGCGTTTTTTCTGTAATTGCCCGATTTATCGGGCGTTTTTCCGTCAGAGACAGGCCTCCCGCTTTTCAAAGGCGCCTGACAAATCAGCCCATTACAGCCCGACGGAAAGCTGAAAAAACGCTAAACAACAGATAGGATATAGGAACACAAGCGACACTTAAAAGGCAGAATATTACATGAAAAACCCTATTTATTCAATTGCTGTTGACTTGGGCGGGACCTCTCTGCGTGTTCAATCTGTTGACAAGCATGGACATGTCCTTAAAAAGTATAAGGGCAGCGCGCCCTCACCTGCTGATCTTCATGTGTCTCTTCATAAAATTTTCAAATCCTGGAGGGTCTCTCATCCCCATTGCCTCACTGTGGGCTCTAAAGGGATTTGGACAAAAAAAGAAAAAACCCGTCTAAAAAAGAAGCTTTCTTTTCTAGCGCGAAAAGTCACAGTCCTATCAGACGTGGAACTCGCTTATAAAACGTCTGGCTTAAAAAAAGGGATACTGATACTGGCAGGCACAGGCTCAATTGCATTGGGCAAAAACAAAAAAGGCAGATGGATCCGCGCCGGCGGATTGGGCCCGCTCAAAGGAGATGAAGGATCCGGACACTGGATCGGGAAGGAATACCTGCGCATCACAAAAAACAAAAACAATTTATCAGTCGCTCAAACAGCCGCATATGCCAAACAAGTTCTCAAAAAATCCGCCTATGATCCTGCATGCGCCTGCATCATCAAAAACGCCCAAAAACACTTGGTCAAACTGGTTATCCCACTGGCCCAAAAACTCCAATCCCCCGGTGCTGTTCCCATTTCTTTTGCCGGCGGCCTCTTCCAAAACAAAAATTTCCGTTTAGGCTTCTGGAAAGAATTGACGTCATCTCATCAAAAAATCAACTTTCTAGGCATAAAATCCAAAAAATTTATTTTTTCTTCTTAACCAAAAAGAACAAATGCCCTTTCTGCCAAAAACGCACGGCAAATGCTTCGGCATCTTCTCCGGCGCCCACAAAATAATCCACCCGCCCCGGGCCTTTAATACCGCCGCCTTCATCCTGATTCAACACAAACCGATTCACCTTCTGATCCGCTGACGTGCCTATCCACGCCAAAGCCCCCGGCGGGAAACAAGCCGGATCCGTGGCAATAGAACGTCTCGGCGTCAACGGCACTTTCAAAGAACCCAAAGTGTCCTCACGGGTCTTACTCGTATCCAATTCAAAAAAAATATACCGCGGATTCTGATTCAAAATCTCCTGCACTTCCAGCGGATGAAACCTCATATAATCTTCCATGGCTTCCCGCCCGAAATCCTTCCGGCTAATCATTCCCTGCTGAATCATATACGCGCCAATTGACTTATAATTATGCCCGTTGTTGGCAGCATACCGGATTCTCACCAACTTATTTTCCTCTTTAATCCGCAGCCAGCCCGACCCTTGAACTTGAAGAAAAAAAATATCCATCAAATCAGCGGCCCAGGCAATTTCCAGTCCTCTTTTGCCCAAAACACCTTTAGAATCAATCTCCTCTCTTGTGAAATACGGAATTAATTTCCCTTCATGAAGCCGCCCTGACAACCGCTCACTGCTCCGGCGCGGATCAAAAGCCGCATAATCCACTTCCACAAGATCAGCAGGCCTGCCATAAATAGGAAATCTATACTTAGCGGAAGGCGTCAATGAAGCGTCAAGACTATGCTCATAATAAGCGGAAAAACCAACGTGGTGATTCTCATCAGAACCTGTGGATCTATAAACCCAAAAATGCGCACGGATTTCTTTCTGAATCTTCTGAGGCTTGTTTTTCACAATCTCAAAAAATGATCCCAAAGAATCAATCAAATGAGACACAGAAAACGTATCCTCCCCAAAAACAAACACCCGGTCTTTTGGCAAAGAACGATAATAAAGCATACTGCTCTGAATGGCCTTCTCTAAACTCCTCAAATCCCCATTTGCCTGAAAAACTGGATACTCTTTCACAGAAATCTTTTCCAAAGCCGGCAGTGTTTCTTGTTCTTCCGCCATAGGCGCAAGAGCGGAGACATCTCGGCTTGGCTTCTGCGGCCCCGCACAAGACATCAAAAACAAAAATCCAAAAACAAAAATATTTCGCTTATCCATTTTCATTTTCAATTTCAAAATTTGTTTTCTTGGTGTTCTTTTTGTTTCGGATTTCGGATTTATTACTTTGGATTTCCCTCCTGACATACTGTGCATCCACAGAGGCAGAATCCCATGTCACA
>JANQER010000003.1 GCA_028278255.1 Elusimicrobiota bacterium
AACACATTCACATCACTGGCCCCGATTTTCATGACTTCCACTTCCACAGGATTGGTCAGGCCGTTGACAATATGCACAAACTCATTGCCGCCTTTTTCAAACACAAAATGACCGGACACATGCACAAAATCCGCAATACTCAGGTTCACTGTGCCTGACACGCGCAGCCATTTTTGTGTGAAGTCCAGAGCTATGTCATCAGAAGCCGGCCCAGTGGGAATCAGCATTTTCTTTCCCGGCAGCAATTTACTGAAATCAACAGGCGCTGTGTTGTCATTGGATTGATTCACTTCAATCACCATGTTCATGGCTGACAATTCAAAGGAAGGGATGCCCGTGAGAAATACAGAACCGCTGGCTTTCAGAGCCGTGTAACTGGTGGTTTTGGCAGGATCAACCGGTTTCATTAATGCCAAACCAAAATTCACATTCTCCAAAACCAAGCCCATGGCATTGGCTGTGTCAGGCGTGTCATGTTCATCAATCATGCCGTCAGGCGTGCCGCTGGGTCCGGAATTGTCCTGCCAGTAAGGACCGCCAATGCCGGCGAAAGCGTACATATCACTGGCGCCTACTTTGAGCACTGACACGCGCACAGGCTCAGCGCTGCCCACCGGGTACACATCAATTTCTTCGCCTTTTTCAAAAGCAAAATTACCTGACACATGCACAAATTCGGAAATGGTCAATATCACAAAACCGCGCACACGCAATAGTTTCTTTTCAAAATCCAGAACCATGCCCACAGCCGGGTCAAGGTACTGGCCTGGATCCAAAACATCCTGGAATGTGCCGTTTCTGTCCAGATCCAAAGCTTTGGACCAGTTTAATGGCGTGGCCTCAATCACGCCGTCTGTGCCGCTGGCTTGATTGATTTCTATGATCAGGTTTTTGGCGCCGGCTGTTAACCCGGGAATGCCCACAAGTCCTGCGCTGCCCACAATAGCGCGCATGGACAAGTAACTGCTGGTGTTGCCTGCAGCAATGTCTTCCTCACCGGCCTTGACCTGGGCCAATGCCAATTGCGCGTCCAGGACTTCAAATCCAATGCCGTCACCGGCTGTCCCGTCATCGTTCCCGTTCACACCCACAAAAAGATTCACATCATTCATGGCCAAAGTCATGATGGAAGCGTTTGTCAAATCAACAACACCGTCATTGTTCACATCCACATCAATATTATAGGTGGTGAACACAAAGGAAGCTTTTCCGCTCACAAAACCCAAAAGACCGAATTGCAATGTGCCCCAGGCCTGGAGAAATGCGCCTGTGAAATTGATGGTCAGA
>JANQER010000034.1 GCA_028278255.1 Elusimicrobiota bacterium
ACATACCTCCAAAACCTGCCGCACCTCATCAATCATTGATCTTGAGAATTGCATATGTGATAAATCATTTTCTATTTCAGATAAAGAAGCTGAATGACAAAGCGCTATAAGACGAAACACCACTTTGTCTTTATCATAATCAAAACCTTTTGATCCCATACCTTTCATAGATCCCAAGCAAGGCGCCAAAACTTTTTTCCAGTTCCAATGAGCACTCCAAAAACGCCAGGCATCCCATTGCCACAACAACCGGAGAGACGGCCGGGCATCGCTTTCAGACAAAACAAGCGCCAATTCGTTCCTTAATCTGGCCGGAGACAAACGGGCAGGATAGTTTTTTGACACGGCTTTTTTGATCAAATCCATGGTTTGGGAATGGCATTTCCATCCATAACGGCCGGCATACCTGGCCGCCCTGAAAAGCCGCGTGGGATCATCAATAAGGCTGATCACATGCAAAAGCCGTATGCATTTCCGACGCATATCTGATAAGCCGTCAAAAGGATCTTCCAACTCCCCCCACTTATCAGGTCCAATGTGCACAGCCACAGCATTTACGGTAAAATCCCGGCGGGCAAAATCCTCCTGTAATGACGCCAGCTCAACCACAGGCAGAGCAGCAGGGGAAGGATAGATTTCTTTTCTGGCCGTGGCAATATCCAAAGTTGTACCATCTAAAAACTCAAGCGTATAAGTCATGAAATCAGGATGCTCAATAATATTGGCCTGCATTTCCTGGGCCAATTGTTTGACCAAATCCCCTGTTTCTCCCTCCACCACCACATCCCAATCCCTGGGTTTTTTCTTGATCAACAAATCCCGCACACACCCGCCGATCAGACAAGCCTTTTGTTTTCGCACAGCCGCCAGCTGACCGATCAACTGAAACCGTTTTAGCCATAACCCCGGAATACGCTTCAATAGACTATTTTTCTGCATTTTTAAATCCGATAATATTTGTTCTTCAACCTATTATTAATCAATCCCTCTTTCAAAAGATTATGACAAAAAAAGAAAGAAAATGTTTGATTTTCTTAAGAACGAGATACAGTCTTCACAAAACTCGGACAAGACAAACACCCTCCTCTTCATGTTCGGCATGCCCCCAAAATAGGCCTAATCATTAATTGACTGATTGGGCTTATTGCACCACCACCGTGCGGCCATGAGCCCAACGCCTTAGATTTTCAACTTTTTCTTTCATGGTGATGGAAAGTGGGCATGTTAATTTCAACTCACGTACCAGTATATCATGAGACAATTTTAAATCTTTTGAAAAGGCTGTATAAAGACCAGAAATAATGGCTTGCTCAATCTCGGCACCGCTAAAACCATGTGACAATTGCACCAGCTCTTTTAAGTCAAATGATTCTGGCTCACATTTTCTTTTTCTTAAATGAACTTTTAATATGTTTTCCCTGGCTTCATCTAACGGCAAATCAACAAAAAATATCTCATCAAAACGTCCTTTCCTTAAAAGTTCAGGTGGCAGCTTGGACACATCATTTGACGTGGCAAACACAAAAACATGAGCTTTTTTTTCCTGCAACCATGACAAAAATGTGCCTAAAATCCGCTTTGACACGCCACAGTCCCCGCCACCTTGTGCAAAAGCCTTTTCTATTTCATCCACCCATAACACCAAAGGCGCCATCCGCTCAGAAATTTGAATGGCCTTTTTCAGATTCCGCTCACTCTCCCCAACGTATTTTTGATATAAATTAGATGGGTCTAATTTTAAAAGTGGTAGCCCCCAATCTTTCGCCACAACCTTGGCGCACAAGCTCTTGCCACATCCTTGCACTCCCAGCAATAAAGCACCCTTGGGAAACGGCAAACCAAATTCAGCTGCCTTTTCCGGATACAAAAATATTTTTTTTCTTTTTTGAAGCCAATCCTTTAATATTGTCATACCAGTAACTTCCGCCAATGAAGAATCATGCGGATAATATTCCAAAACCCCCTCACGTTCTATGATGCGCTTCTTAACTTCCAGCACAGTATTCAAAACACTTAGATCGACCTTTTTATTCACCACAATGGCCTTGGTCAAAACCTTTTCAGCCTCTAAAAATGTCAGCCCTTTAAGAGCGTTGATAATATAATCACAATTTCTTTCATTCATTTTGAGATTCATATTCAGTCTTTTGGCCATGTCATCTGTTATCTTTTTCAATAGAAACTCATAATCATCTCTTTTGGGCTGCTTAAGAGGCACAAAAGTCACATACTGCATAGCTTCTGGCGGCAAATTTAATTCAACGGAGGACAACACAATAGCGCCTCTGTGTTGAGAATATTTTTCTCCGACTTCTTTAATCTTCTCTATCACCATCGGTTCTTTCAAATAGGCAGGCAATTCACGTAAATAGTAAATGGCTTCTTTGTCTATATGAGAGATATGCGCCAATAAAGCCACAGGTTCGTGACATCCCAATAATTCATCAGAGTCATTGGCATTTCTAAGCCCTTTAGTCCTCTTCCATGTATAAAAGGGTATTTTCATCTTGTCAGCCAAATACCTGAGGAGAGATTCCACCCGCACCTCCTCAACGGTCTCAACACATATAAAAGGATGATGAGATAAAATTAAGACTTCGAGATCTCTTATACTGTCATTTTCATCACGTAACATTTAATCTCCAATTTTATTAAAACTAATAATACTATTAATATTTTAACAGATATTTAATATATTCTTCCGACCTCTGGTTAATTTAAAACCACGCAAAGATGAATAAACATATTTAAAATCAACTTTTTTAACATGAGAGCATATCTCAAAAGCATTTTTCCTCTATTTTAAGGATAATCAGGCAGGTTTTTCAATTACAAAAATCGGATAAAATTATAATACTATTGCTCTACCCATTTGAATCCGAATTTTGCCTATGAGAAATAGGCATGTCAATTTCAACTCACATACCATTGTATTGAAAAATTCTCTGGGGTTGGGGATTTTTTATTCGGCCCAGTTTTTGAAGTAGTCTTCAATGATTTTCAGGTCTCAATAACATATACTATAATATAATTGTGCAGGGGAGTTATACCGCACAAGCTCAAATACCGTTTCTTCTTCAGGAGTATGAATAATGTCCACATATAAACCTATTTTATCATTGCCTGTGTTTTGTCTATTGGCTTTCTTTTTGGGATGTCTTTCAAACCAAGACAAGCCAAGGACTTGGAGTGAAGAAGAGATCCAAAATGTTTTAGAAAACAAAGATCCCAATCGCAAGACAAAACGGGGAGAACCCGCTCTGCATTATGCGATCAGACAGAAAAACATTGACACCGTTACCACATTGCTCAAAGCAGGCGCCAAAATTGACCTTAAAAACAGGGATCATGAAACACCGCTGTATTATGCCATTAAAAAGCGGCAATGGACGCCCATCCCGTTTGATATGATAAAATTATTGATTGATAAAGGAGCCGATATTCATTCAAAAAACTCAATGAAATCCAATATGTTTCTGCCTGCCACTCAACGAAAAGACACACCTCTTCATATTGCCGCGCGCTCCGGACAGCCGGATGTTGTCAGCCTCCTGCTGCAGCACAAAGCAAACCCCAATATAAAAAACACATATGACAGGACTCCTTTACATGCCTCCCAATCAGCTGAAATAACAGAAGCGCTGTTGGCCAATGGAGCGAATCCTAATATCCGTGATATGAGGGGAGACTCCCCCGTGTTTATGGCAACAAGCGTCCCGCAGTTGAATTTATTAATAGATGCAAACGCGGACCTGCAATCTCCGGGGCACAATAATAAAAGTGTGCTCAATCATTTTATCTCCTCAAATAATCCGGAGGCGGTTGAACTTCTATTAAGCAGAGGCGTGGATCCTGCGATAAGAACCTCTCACACCGAATGGACGCCTCTTCATCTTGCCGCGCAACATTCCCTCCCTTCACTCAAGAGGATTATCAAGCACAGCGCCGGTATCGACATTGACATAAAAGATGAACGCGGCCAAACGCCTTTGCTTTTTGGCATTGCCAATTCGAGTGAACCCGTAAAACTTGCGAAGTTTCTTATAGAGTCAGGAGCGGATGTAAGGGCAAAGGACAAATGGGGAGTGACCGCCCTCCACTTGGCGGCGCTGATTGGAAATGCCGGGCTTGCAGATATTTTAATACGAAACAAGGCCGCCATTAACGCCCAAGACTATTGCGGCCTCACCCCTCTCCATTATTGCGCAATGAAAGAAATTCATAATTACAAGAACCGGTCTTCCCTTGTCAATACGGAAACTTATCGGAAACGTTTAGCGACGGCAAAAGTGCTTTTACAAAAAGGGGCACAGTCACACATAAAAGACAACCAAGGAGACACCCCTCTCAGCCTTGCCGGGAAAAATGAATTCAATGAGTTCATTTTGATTTTCAGGGAGCACGGGAGACATCAATGATTATATATCGGAAAACAAGAAAACGATTCCCCGGGAATAATCAAGAATTTTGAAATATTATATTAGAGGCAAGGGATTATGGTCAGCTGGCAACGACAAGAAGCGATCTTATTGCCCCCTTGAAAAGACCGGATCAAAAGTCACATTCAAGCCAGACGCCAGACAGACGCGGCCCATTTAGACATGGTTCTTTGTCTGGAGGCGATACGATCTTTATCCCAAGAAAGATTGTCCTCGGCTATTTTGCGCGTGATCATAAAAATACTTTTTTCATAGATCCTTCTCTTATCAGAATACCCTTTATTGCCGGCATCCCTGTTTTCTTTTTGAGTGATAAGCGTATAGTTTCCCAAACGATGGATATACCGCTCATCAGTATTTTCATTATAATCAGCCCACTCAACACCCGGAGATTCCGGCAAAATATGTTCAATATTATATTTATCACTTTCCAGCTCATAATCATTTTTGGAAAGATGCTTTTCCAAAGAAAACAAGATGTATCGCACCACTTTTTTGTTTCTGGCAGCCGCTGTATTCAACTCCTTTTCAGCAAAAGCCGTACAAAATACGGGGTCTTCCGGATAAACGGATTTTAACCGGGGGATGATGTCATCGATTAACTTTGTTTCATTGTTGGCAAGTTTAAAAGCCATGTCATTATAAATTTTTTCCTGTTCGCCGGTATGAAGTCCGCAAATGACATTATAACGAAACGATGCAATGGTGCAAGCACGTAAAAGCGAAGTGAAATCATCCGTGCTGAGCAATTTATAAGCTATTATTAAAAGAGAATACGGCTGACGCACACTGAACATTTTGAGCTGCTTAATATATTCTTTTTGATCTTTCGTCCATAACTCATCGTCGGGATTGCGAAGCGCCGTATAAAGATCGGAATTTTCGTCTAATTCCCGAATCAGAGAAAACACCCCTTCTTTATTTCGAACAGTTGTCTTAATCGTTTTAAATAAATCCGTTTTTCTCACCAGCCTGTTCCGGCTGTTCCAATATACACGCAAAAAATCCGGAAAACTTTCGCTCCCTAGTTTATTGGTTATTTTTTCCCATCGCTCCTCAATTTTATTCATTTCTGTTTCATGAGGATTTTCATGATTGGCCACGGAAAACAAATAATTTTTCAGCAAATCCGTGGCTGAAAGCCTGACACCGCGCGCATTCAGCGTTTCAAATACTTTAAAAGCGTTGAGTTCATCAGTCACTGTTATAACGGTAAAAAATAATTTATCCGCCACAGAATCAACAAATCTGGCCAATTCAGCGCCATTATTGCCTGAAACATCTTTCCTCAATCTTTCAGAAAACCACTCAAACGCATTTTTGATGAGCTTTTCTGAATAATTTAAGCCTCTTTGCGGAATGCCTTGCAGAGGAACCAAATAATTTTGAAAAAAACTGTCATTATGTTTATTCAGTTGTAATTTTGACTTTGAAATAAGCGTTACCGGATCCAAATAACCAATATAGGTGTTTCTAAGCTGTTCCTCACGTTTTCTATTTTTTTCAGGCTCAATACCCTTAGATTGAAGTATTTGCAAATTTCTCAGCACCGCCAATATGAGAACGCTCAGAGTCGTCAATCTCTGCTGGCCGTCTATAATATCAAAATTCTTATTATCCGCAGATTGCAGGACCAGATAACCCATGTAATGAGCAGGTTCTTTTCGATTTTGGCATGTTTCCAGGATATCCTGCCACAAATCATCCCACTCATCCTCTGTCCAAGAGTAATCACGCTGAAACTTTGGAACAACATAAGAAATACCGTTTCCCATTAACTTCCTAAAAGTTTCATTGGAAGTATTAAAATTTATACTGGACATAAATTCTCCCTTATTGACCGTAAACTCTTTCAGGCTCTCTGAGAATCCATTGGATTTTCCTGGCTTTATTATACCCTATTCCTTCAACCGCTTGAAGATCTTTTTCAGGCGCTTGGGCTATGTTTTCAATGGTACCGAAAGAATCAACAAGACGGCCGGCCAACTGTGGTCCGATTTCCGGAATATTGCCCAAGACCTGTTCCTGGGCCTGTTTTTTAGAAAACACTTTTCATTTCGGGTCTGTTGCCGAACTCAATTTTAAGTCATCCTGAGCGAAAGCGAAGGATCTCATCTTTTCTCTTCCCGACAGAGGGGATTCTTCGCCTTCGGCTCAGAATGACAAAAAAGGACGATTTTTGGAATTCGGCAACGGACCCTTTCGCAACAGTCCCACAGGGCAGAGACATAAACAATGCCACAAAACATAACCCGGATAAACCGGAAATAACCAAATTCCAAGGAACAATAACCAAATAATAACCAATAACCAAGATACAATAATCAAACAAAGACCAAACCCCTGGAATTCAAATATTCAAAATGTAAAATTTAAAATCTGCAAACATTTGTTTTATCGTCTGAGTTTTAAAATATTTTTGCATAAATGCTCAAAATATTATCTCTTAGGGACTATAATACCATTTTATATTGAAAAATTTCTGTTTTTGGGAATTTTTCAATCGGCCCAGTTTTTGAAGTAGTCTTCAATGATTTTTTGGTAGGTTTTCGGGTATTTTTCTTTGAGTGATTTGAGCAGTTCTTCCCGGAAGGCGCGCGGGGGCTTGTGGTCTTCGGGTTTGGGAATGCGGACAGGGCCTGTGCGGAAACCCACAGCGCCCGGCGGGGCGTATCCCTGAAGCGTGCTTTTGGGCGCGCCGGACAAGGATTGGCCGGCTGCGCTCATGTTTTGTTCTGCGGATTGTATTTGCTCCATGGAATGGCGCAAATGGCGCAAAGCTGTTTCCTGATCAGACACAGCCGGCCTTAAATGATAAATTCGTAAATGTCCAGCGGCCTGGCCCATGGCTTGTGCCGCCAGTTTTAAATGCCTGAAAAATTGATTTTTGATCCACGCGGTTTTTTGGGCCAGCGCCTGCATGTCTTGTTGGAAAGACAATGTTTTGTTTTTCACTTGGTCCTGCGCCCGGGCCAGGTCCATGACACGTTCTTTTCCTTCTTGTTCCAGAAAAGCCTCTTCGGACAAGCTGCCTTTGAGCATGGACAGAAAATATTGCGTTTTGTTCTGCGCATACGAAATGATTTTTTGCGCCTCATCGTACGGGGTTTGTGTGGTCACAGTGGAGGCTTGAACTGTTTTGAACCGGGCTTTTCTTTTTGTGATGTCATGAGCCACAAGGCGCAGCATTTGTTGAACCCTTTCAAAATAGTGAGGCGCTTGTTGAATGTTTTGATCAGAGAGTTCCTGCCGGGCACGCCGCATAAATGTGTCTGCTTGGGCCAATGAAATCCCGGCTTGCGGGGACAGCATGTTTTTTGTGCGTGTGGATCTGGTTTTGAGAGGCCTCAGGCTTTGGATCAATGCGGATTGCTCCGCAGCCATTTGGGTCAGTATTGTTTTGGCATTTGCCATTCTTTTGTTCAAGGCTTGTTTGGAATGGTCCAGTGTTTTTGTTTTTAAATTTTCCTGAAGAGCAATGAGTTCTTTTAAGGTTTGTCCGTGCTTTTTCATCTGTGCCAAAAACATGTCTCCCTGCCAGCCCATGCGTACAGCAATGCCTTGGCCGGCTGCGTTCATGGCCTTTTGTATGTTTTTGAGCTTTTGCAGCATGTCTTGCGCCGCTTGCAAAGCTTTTTGGCCATCTCCTTGCCGCAGGGCATTTTGAAGCTCATTCATAAGATTTTGCACTTCATCAAACCGCAGGCTTTGAACAGCGCCCTGATGAATAAAATCTTCCGGCAGCCTCATGGGCATCTTTTGTATCTGCTGCGCTATTTTTTTGAATGAGTCATTCATTTGCTCCATGATTCTCTGAAACTTTTTTTGTTCATCCGGCGACAACGGACCTGCGCCTTTTTGGGCCAATTGCTCCGTTAATAACTCTGCTTTCTGCGTGAGCTCATCTCCCTCAGTCATTAAGGCACGCATATGAGATGATTTGAGCGCGTTTTGTGAAATCAAAGACATGCGTTCTAAGCCAGACACAATATCGTCCATGGCCTCTGCGGCCTGATCTTTGCGGCGCGCGTGCAGGCTTTTGACAGCCTGAGGAAGAGGATTGTTTTTGATGTCTCGCAGGTTGTCCAAAATGGCTTTGAACTCAGACACTGTCCAGGCATCCATAAAAGGATCCCATTCCATTTTGTCTGTCAGGTCTTGTAAACGCTGCGTCTGTTCCTCTGTTTTTTTCTGGAGGTGTTTTTGTTCTTTGAGTGTCTGCGCCCAATCAGGCGCAGGCCCGTCCAATGTCTTGCGCAAAAAACCTTGTTCATCCAGCAGTCTGAGCAAATCCTGATTCCATTTGAGCAAGGATTGTTCCAGGGCTTTGTGATCAGCTTCATATGACACTGTTTGAAAAACAAATGAAGCCGATCTTCCTGTCCCAGGCCCTGTGAGGGTGTTGTTGTCCGTGGCAGAAAGGTAATAGGTCACTTTGTCCCCTGGGGTTAAATTCAATGACTGAATATGCCATGTTTTGTCAGAGAGTATCCGGGGGGTTTGTTTTTTGAAGGGAACTTTTTTCCACATGATTTTTTGCCGGTTTTGGTTGTTCACTTGATAATGAAGAAAAACAGCGGACACGCCAAAATCATCAATGACTTCATATGTCACGGGAAGTTGTTCATTCACAGAACCCATTAAATCCTGGGCAGGCCCTAAAATGCGGATGCGCGGCAAAACATCATCAACAGCCTCAACAGTGAAATCCGCCATGATGTTTTTTGGGCTGGGAAAATCAGCCATTAAAAACCGGATGTGGAAAAAACCGGATTCAAATATGTCCATGTCCAATAGAACCTGCGTGCCATTGATTAATTGTGGAGACAAGGTCCGTCCGTCTGTGTAAAAAGCCTCCACCCCGGACACAGGCTGAGACACCCGGCCATTGAGATGCAGGCGGGCGCCTTTTATCACGCGGAAAACATAAGTGTTTTTGAGTTTCTCAGCGGCCTTTTGCGTATACGGAGGGTAATGGATTGTCACTGCGAGATCTTTGAATGAAGGCCAGTCAAACGGCTGCAAATGCCAGGCAGAAGTCCATTGACCTCTATAATAAATCCGATAAGACAAAGGTTCGGCCAAATGTCCAAAAACATACTGATATTTTTTTTCATCCACAGGCTTGAGGGTTCTTTTTTCCCATTCATATCCCGCTGATTTGACCCACAATTCAGGCTGTGCTCTTGTGATGTGAGACATGAACACATGAATGGGCACTGAATGGCCTCTGGGGAACCGCTGATCTCCCGGAAGCACGCGGGAGACCCCTTGCACTGTGTCCAACCCGAACGGCCAGAAAGCTCTGGACAGAGAAACCAGTCCTTGTTGGGGAATAAAAACAAAAGACAGAATAGTGACGCACACACAAGACAAGACAATCATCTGCCAAAAACCGGTTTGGGGAATCCGCATGTGTTTTGATGAACACACCTGCGGCAATTGGGCCTGCACCTCACACACAGCTTTTTGCGCCAATGCTTTTGATTCAACCTGTCCGGACAGCAATTGAGCAGACAAGTCTTTGGCAATCAATAGTCCATCCGAAGGCTTTAAAGATTGTCCAATCAGAAGGGCCACTTGTGTCCATTGCCAGTTTTTCCAAGCTTTTGAATGCCAAACAGCCCAGCACAGCGATGTTAAAACCAATCCGCTCCAAACCATTTGACGTATAGGCTGCGCCAAGGGCTGACAATTGTCCAACACCCACAACGCCATTGCCCCGGTCAAAAAAAACAGCAAAGATTTTCCAGCCAGGACAAAAAGCATGTAACAGGCTCTCCACAACCGCGCCTGCCAGATCACTTTTATTAATTCGAATTTAAATTTTTTCATAATCTCTTTTTATTTCGCACTTTATTCATTTTGAGGGCGGACACGAGGCCCGCCCCTACGACTTGCCTTCGTAAGGGCGGACATCTCCAAGATCCGACAGTGCTTTCTTGGCGGATGCCCCTTCCCCTCGGCAGATGCAAAGACCCCTGCACAAGGCCCGCCCCTACACGTCATTAAACTCCTCTCCATTTTCTTCTGAGCGTCCAATCTACCAGCAACAGCACAATGAGCCACCACAACACCCATGAAGACTGCCAGAGCAGCACAGGGGAGTCCAAAGACCAGGCATTCTTGTCCAGTTCCTTTTTGAGATAGTCCGGCGACCATTCAGACATGGGAATAAATGTCCCGCCAGTGACTTCGGAAATTTTTGTTAAAAAATCAAAATCCGTACTCATGTCGCGGGTTTCATCCCAAAAGCGTCCGGACTGAAAAACCCCTTGATCTTCCCCCCATTTTTTTTGGCGATAAAAAGCCTGCACAGTGACATGATAATGTCCATTGTCCTTGGGAACAAAAGGCACGGCATATTCCCCGCCCCCGAATGATTTCATGGGGTAATGCATTGTTTTGCCGTGTGGGTCTTTAATCACAGCGCGAACATCTGCTGAAGCCAGTCCTTGGTGATGCTGGTCGCGCACCATGGCATGAATGAGATATTCTTTGCCTACAAAGGCGGCTTCGCCTGATAAATTTAAGCGCACCAGATGAGAATCTTCCGAGGCGCTTACCCACTGCATCACATTCGTCCAAAACCTTTGGTAGGCCCATGTGCCCCGCCCTTGTCCGGCTTCTTGAAGCGCCCATTGCCAAGTGTTTAATGAACTGAGAACCATGCATCTGCCTTTGTTTTTTTGCTTCACAGCCAAAACGGGATAAACCTGGTTTTGGGCGCGGGCTTCGGCCAGGACCAATGCGCCTTTGCTTTTTGTTGTTAAGAACAATCCATTCCCTTGTAAAAACGGAAGTCTTTTCCACAAGGAATCCGAATCCAGCCGATTGTCCACCAAAGACATGACGGGATGATGGGACGCCAGAGGGTGGAGTTGATATTTGAACGGCCCTTTTTTCAGGGCTGCGTTTATGTTGAAAGGCAGTATGTCCTTTAACAAAGACTTTTGATAAGGGCCGTGAGGCCCCAACAGGGTGGTATCAGCAATTAACAGCAAGCCACCGCCTTTTCGGACAAATGTGATCAATGCTTTGTCCACGGCTGAAGAAAACCCAAACTGAGAAAAAGCAAACTGTTCTAAAATCACCACATCATAGGAATCCATTTCTTCCAAGATTTCTTTTTGACTCGGGAAAGGGATCAAAGACAGTTCCTTGTCCGTGTAATTCACCACATCCTGACGATCTCTTAGAATAACAAATGACACCAGATCCACAGAAGGATTGGTTTTGAGCTGCTCGCGCAAAAATGCATATTGGGGTCCTGGTCTGCCGCTCACATAAAAAACCCGTATTTTGTCCCTGGCCACGTCCAAATAAAACACATGCTTGTTGTTGTGAATGTTTTTTTCTTCTTGATACACAGGGAGCGTGATTTGGTATTTGTGCCAGCCTGTTTTGTGCGGGACAAAGGAAAGCTGCACGTCAGCGGATTCTGAAGTATTTGTTAAGTGCACGGTGCGAGAACAGACTGTTTTTCCCTTTTCTTTGATTTTAACAGTGATTTTTTTTCTTGGCAGGCGCCGGCTGATCACTTTTGCCGTGACAATGACTTCTGTGTTTTTAAAAGCAAATTGAGGGGCTTTCACTGCCTCTATCTTGAGATCAGGAGGCGCTTTCATTTGTCCCATGCCCACAGTATAGACCGGCACGCCCAGGCGGGCAGCCATGGACAAAGTTTTGCGCTGCGCCACACGCCCATCGGACAAGAGCACAACAGCCTTCAAATTGTTGTTGTCTTTGACAATTTTGTCCAGTGCAGAGAAATCTGACAAAGCCCCTTTTGGCTTGAGCGATGCAGCGCTTGTTTTGTTAAAATTTTTATGGCCCTTGTCTATGGTGTGATAAGTCAGCTGATACTTTTCCGATAATTTTTCCTGCGCTTGAAACACACAGCCAAGAGCCGCGTCCCATCTGGTTTGGCTTGCACTCTTTGAATTTTGCTTCTGAGGCAGAGGCACATCTGAGATGCCCATGCTTTGAGAAGAATCCACCACAAAAGCCACTGGCATGGATTTTGATTTGACGCGCATTTTAAAAGCCGGCTGTAACAGCAAAACCATGATGAAAATCAAAATCAAAAAACGCAGGCCCAGTAATATTGTTTTTTTCCAGGCCCGCCATTCCTGCGGCCAGGTTCTGATTGTGAAATAAACAAACACGCCCAATAGGACAAAGAAAAATCCCACATCCCATAAATCCATGGTTTTGATTTGAATGAATGCATTGTTTGTCATCAGCGTTATGGCGCCCTCTTGAGTTTTCTTTTGATCATTCTCTGGTGAACGGCATCTGTTTTGTATGTGCCTGTGAGGCTGAACATGACCACATTGAGCGTGAGTTTAAAGGCTTGTTTTCTCTGCCATTCTCCGCCCGGCTCGCAAGCATAAAGATACTGCCCCAATGGATCGCGCACCCATGCCCCGTGTAAATCATTGGCGCTGTACACCACTGCCAAACGGCCCTGTAACCAAAGCCCTTTTAAATGTGTGTCTGCCTGCCGCCGGCCAGCCGGACGACGCAAAAGGAAAAAGGACCGGAAAACCGCATGATCAAAAGGAATGTTCTTCCATTCAGAATCCGGAAACAGCTGCAATAGAATCTGACGGGTGTATTGTTCAAATGGATTGTTTTTCTGCGCTTCACTGTTGTCAATCAAAAGAAACCCCCCGCCTGATAAGTACCATTGCAGGTTTGTTAATTCTTTTTTGGAAAATGACACGCGTCCGGACCCCATTAACACCAAGAACGGGGATTCATATAACAATGGATCATTTAAATCAATCATTCTTTTTTGAGGCCAGGGTTGTATGCTTGTGCTGCCCTCCAGGAACTGCGAAATCCCCTCCCAAACAGTGGGATAAGGATCCCAGTCTCCTTGAAACTTGACCTGCGTGTAAACAAATCTATTTTGAGGCAAGGCTGAGGCATGAGGTGCACCAACGGGCGTATCTGATGCGGCTTGTGCCCACACACAGCCCAAGCCAAAACCTAAAAACAAAGCAATTGTTTTGATGTGTTGACAGGGTTTTGTCATGGATGTCTCCGCCAAAGGCTGATCAATAATAGTTCGCCTATCAGAAAGAATAAAAGAGCGAATAAAAACAGTGATGACAGGTCTTTCCCGCGTATCTTTTCCTGAAATGTTTTGAACAAAGGTTCATGATGCGCCACCCAGACCCAATGATCCGAAGGGAATCGGCTCATAAAATCCTCTGGATTGAGTCTGGTGAGATCACCTTCATTTTTTTGGGTGTCCAGATTCACAGCAAAAACACCCAGTGGCTCTGCTTTTGGAGAATCCTGCACAGTGTAAATGCCGGGAATATTTGTTTTGCGATAGAGGAGACGGTTGTTGTGCAAAGACAAAGGTTCTGAAAACCCATCCGGCCTCTGCATGGTCAGACCCGCATGACTTTGTTTGTCCAATGTCCATTCAATAGGCTCATTGACCACAAGTTCACGGCCTTGGGCATGGCCTTTTATACCCGTGAGATAGAAAAGCATTTCCTGGCACAACACAGGGAAAAAAGGTTTTGTGGGGAGATTGGTCCAGTCTTTATCAATGGAAGAAGTCCATACGGCCACCCGGCCGTTCAGAACACGGCCCACAGCCAAAAGCGGCGCTTTGGTGTGCTTATCAGAGAGAAGCACTGTGCAGTCAGGCGCCGGCTCAAAAGACATCCATTGAGTGGACTTGATGTTTCCCCATTCAAAGCCGCCTTGCTCAAAAAAGAATTTACCCAAAGCATGCGTGCGCGCATGTTCATTCACCTGAACCGCTGTGGTTTGCTGACGACTGTCCATAAGTCGTCCGGGTAATATATCTGAGAGCGCTTGTGTGTTTTTGATCTGGGAGCCGCATGTGACCCAAATTCCCCCTCCCTTGTTGAGGTGTGCACGGCATTTTGACAAATCAGATTGGCTCAATGCAGGCACATTGGCCAGGAGCCAGACATCTGCCTCAGATGGCGCTGTTTTCTTGAATTCATTAAAAGTCATTGTTTGCACGCGCACCCCTTGCGCAGACATTTTTTGAAGAACAGGAGATATATAATAGATTTCATCGCTGACAGGAGACAGA
>JANQER010000090.1 GCA_028278255.1 Elusimicrobiota bacterium
CATCGGGCGCTTTTCTGTAGTTGCCTGATTCATCATGCGCTTTTCTGTAATTGCCCGATTCATCGGGCGCTTTTCTGTAATCGCCTGATTCATCAGGCGCCTTAAGATTAAACCCCGCATCAAACACCGCTTCATCAGCTGCACACAAAGCCAATTGAATGCCCCTGTGTTCATGATCATTTTTTAAAGAACAAACAGCTTTTCCCTTATGTACCCCTGATTTCCCGTCAATCAAATTGCGCCATGATGATTCACGATCAATGCCCAATGGCGTGACCATGCCAATCCCTGTGACAACAATGCGCTGAATATTATCCTCATTCATTTTTCTTCCGCTGTCTTTCAAACCAAATGGGCGAGGTGACCTCGCCCCTACGACCCTATATTATTCGATTATCAAAATTAAACACCTGTCCTGATACAGATTCTTTCTGGGACAACTCAACCACAAACTTGGCCAACTCTTCCTGATCTGTGAAACGCCCCAAAACATGTTCTTCCTTTCGTTTTTCAGTTCTTAATTTTAAAACAGAAGCACCCATATCTGTGGGATGATAGCCCGGCATAATGGCATTGACCCGAATATTAAATCGTCCCAATTCTTTGGCAGCGGATTTGGTTAAAGCAATCAATCCGGCTTTTGATGCGTTGTAATTCGCGCACCCAAAAGCCCCTTGCACACCTAATAACGAGGTGATATTCACAATAAAACCCTTTTTCTGTTTCACCATTTTCTTGGCAGCGGCCTGCAAACACCAAAATGCCCCATTCAAATTGACCTCAATCACATCGCGCCATTCCTCTTCAGACATCTTTAAAACAGTTCTGTCCCTGGCAATGCCGGCATTATTCACAAGCCCATCAATCACCCCCCATTTCTCCACCACACCTTCTACCAGCCTCCTGGCCTCAGAAGGCTTTGACACATCCCCGGCCACAGCCTGTGCCTGTCCTCCATGCTGATGAATGAGATCCACCACCTCCTCAGCCTTGTCCCTATTCTTCTGATAATTCACCAAAACATGATGCTTTTCTCGGCCAAAAGCCAATGCCATTGCCCGCCCAATTCCCCGGCTGGCACCAGTCACAAGTATATTCATAAATAGGCTCCCTAATATAAACCGTAAATAACCAAATTCCAAGAAACAATAACCAAATAATAACCAATGACCAAAACACAATAATCAAACAATACGGAGTTTATATTTTTATTTAGAATAACGCAGTTGTCCGACCCATTTAAAACATGGGGTTGTAGCCTGCCGATTTATCGGCGCTTTTTAATCTTTTTTACCCATACTTTTTAAAGAGGTCGGAGCAGTGGACTTCTTGTCTTTAATTGAAACACGTCGCGATAAATCTAAATCAGCCTGTTTTCGCGAATTACCTGCCAACACCTCAAAACCCATGTCCTGAATCATTTCCAAATCCTGACACATGTCTTGACCTTTGGTGGTGAGATAATCGCCTATAAAAATTGAATTGGCAATATACAACGCCAATGGCTGCAATGTGCGCAAATGCAGTTCTCTCCCACCAGCGATCCTTAATTCCCTGTCAGGACAAACCAATCTAAACAAACAAAGAATCTTTAAAGCATAAACAGGCGTTAGATCACTCTCTTTTCTCCCTCTCCCCTCTGTGGGAGAGTCCGCCAGGCATGTCGGATCCGGCAGTGTTGACGGAGGTCGGGGTGAGGGGCTTAATAGTTTGTCTGCTAAAATCGTCCCTTGAATCGGAATAAAAAAATTAATAGGAATTGAAGACACCTTCATCTCTCTTAAACGAAATGTCACATCCAAAATATCGTCCTGTGATTCACCCATCCCAAAAAGCGCTCCACTGCACGGGGACAACCCCTCAAAAAAAGCCCGATTCACTGTGTCTTCCCTGTCCTTATATGTATGTGTGTGGCAAATCTTCCCATAGTATTTCTCACCAGTGTTCAAATTGTGGTTATAAGCCATCACCCCGGCCTGTTTTAACTTCTCCGCCTGCCCGTCCTTTAAAAACCCCAGGCTGTTACAAATCTCCAAATCAGGATACTTCTCTTTTACCGCTCTGACAGCGTCAGACACGGACTCAATATCTCTGTCAGAAGGGCCCTTCATAGAAGCCACCATGCAAAGCCTTGATGCCTTATTGGCCACAGCCTGATCAGCCATGCGCATCATATCTGCCGCCGAAATCAACTTGTATTTCTCAACAGGCGCTTTTGATACCCTGGACTGCGAACAATACGAGCAATCTTCCGGACAAATCCCGCTCTGAATATTGGCCAAAAAATTCAGCTTCACTTTCCTGCCAAAATAAGCTTCCCGCACCTTAAACACGTCAGACACAAGGGCTAAAATATCCCCCTCAGGCCATCCCAGAACAGCCAAAGCCTCTTCACGAGATATATCCATATTCCGAAGACTCTTTTCAATCACATCCAATAAACGCATGTCCTTCTCCTCTCTGCTTATATCTTTGAATTTGGCTATCGTTTTGATTATTGCATCTTGGTCATTGGTTATTATTTGGTTATTGTATCTTGAAATTTGGTTATTCCCAGATTTCTCGGGCTAAATCCAATGTGGTTTAGATAAGCCTGGTTTTTGTCATTGCCCCATTTATGGAACGCTTTTGACGCATTTATTTGTTTTAAAGAGCCCGATAAATCGGGCAGCTACGCTTATCTAAACCGCATTGGGGCTAAATCCCCCACCCATAACTCACAAGGATTGAATTTTCATTTCCACCGCGAAATCCCATGCCATAGGCACGGTTCTTTTCATTTTTGACGGAAAAACCAAAAACAACTCCGCCTCTTCGGCGGTTTCGCCAGTTGGTCTTAAAGCTGGACAATTCAACATAAATCTTTGTGCGCAAATAAGAATAACCGCCGTACAGTGACACGGACTCGGTTAACAAATAAGAAAACAAAACATTCCCAGCAGCCTCTGTCCAATTGGTTTCATCCCGCCGGCGGTGTACTGTTGACCCATTTGAATGCTTTATCATGCGCCATCCATACTGCCAATCCCAAGACCCCACAAGTACACACATAAACTCATTGTTTGACAGAGGCAGCTTGGCCCGCCAACTCGCTCCAAGCCCGCACAAATAAGGATGATAAGGGCTCTGATCAAACGCCAATGTCCCCCCAGGCATCACCCGAAAAGCCCAGCTGTCCCAACGTCCGGATTTCTCAGTGAATTCAAAATAAAACCGAGTGCGCTTCACCCGCAAGGGTTCACCGCCCAAGTAATCCACATAATCAGGATTCACCCCATCATACCGAAGAAACCCGCGGTCAAAACGCTCAAACACTCTGGTTGTCCCCTGATCCAACACCATTCGCCATGATTTGTTCTCTCTCTCAAAATAATCATGCGGATTCCCCAGCCCAAACCCATGAGACAACCCACACCATCCCAATAAAATCCCGAACAAAATTCCACTTTTTTTCAACATCATTTTATCCCCTTGCTTTTCGCGTCGTAATCTCAAAAACTTCTCTCGCCAAGACTCCCTTCCGACAAACAGGGACCATGCTTAGCAGCATGGGCTAAGAACGCCAAGATTCTTTTGTCTTAAAGTATCATAGGCATAAAAAAATGTCAACCAATTAAGACACAAAATGGTTGACATTTTACAATTCCAATCAAAACGACTATTCTTTATTCTTAATTCATCTTGTCCTGTAGACTCCGATATCTCGCACATCCTTCTTTATCTCCCATATCGCAGG
This sequence comes from Elusimicrobiota bacterium, assembly GCA_028278255.1. Classification (GTDB taxonomy): domain Bacteria; phylum Elusimicrobiota; class Elusimicrobia; order FEN-1173; family FEN-1173; genus JANQER01. The sequence continues at coordinate 3,737 of JANQER010000090.1, forward strand.
CTTTTTTCATATCCTGCGCAGCGCTTTTATAGTCTCCCTGATGAAAATAAGCGCCTCCGCGCTCCATATAAGCCCTGGTATTTTTTGGCTCCAAATCTATATAATCCGACCAACACTCAATAATATCATCCCACTGTTTTTTTTGCGCCAAGGCCCAATCCAAAGACACATATGCGGAAAAATAACGCGGATTGTAATAAACAGCCTTTCTATAATCTGACTCGGCTTTGTCCACATCACGTAAACGCGCATAAGTCTGCCCCCGCCAATAATACGCTTCAGCATGATCAGGTTTAAACTTGATGGCCTGTTTAAAGAGACGAATGGCTTCTTGGTGTCTTCCTGTCTTGCTCAATACATGCCCTTTATAAACCAATTTCTCAGCAACCCATTGAGCATATCTCTTAATCTCATGATCAAAAGGCCATATGGCACGTGCCATGGCCACGTCATCAGCGGATCTCTCAACTTCTCCTAAATCAAACAAGACTGTGGCCCGGCCCAAATAGTTGTCTTCCTGAGGATTCAAAGCCACTGCTTTATTAAAATCATCTAAAGCTGCCCTATAATCTTTTAAAGACCACTTGGCATATGCGCGGTAATGATAAACCTTGCTCAACTCGCCATACGTCAGAGCTTGATCATACAAAGATATAGATGATTCATATTTCTTATGATGTTCTTCCATCCTGCCTTTATCCATATCAATCAAGCATCTTAACTCTTTTAATTTTGGATTCTTGTCAGCGTAAGCCATGGCTTCGTCAGCAAATGACTCCATGGCCCTATATGAGCCACCCCAACGCGGCTCCAGGCTGTACATATAACTCGCTCTGACATAAAAACAATACGGATTAATGGCCAATGCTTTTTTAATCAAATATTCTCCAGTTTCTGAACTGGAAAAATTTTTGTGATTATCAATCATCCACTTATAAGCACACACAAGCATTTTATTCCTTTCAAGCGCTTTTCTAAAATCACCATAAGCCAGCTTAAAATAGTTCTGCATGCCTTCAAACTGCTCCCGAGAGGTTTGATACGCCCAGCTTGTGCCCCGGCTTTCCCAACCCATCGCCGAATAGTAAACCCCTCTGGCCATGTAGGGCACAAATGACTTCGGGAATTGAAGAGCCCAATTGTCCAATTTCATTTTAAAGTCTTCATCAAAAACCCGAATATAAAAAGCAGAAAAAGCATCATTCACCTTTTTTTCATACTGAGAATCCTTTTCAAATGACGCCTGATAAGACTCCAACAAAGAAGTCAAAGCCGCGTATTTTTTGTCTTTAAACAAATGAAACACCTTTCTTCGCAAAAGGAGATTTTGATCAATCCCCTTTGGGATATCTTCCCATCTCACCTCATCAATTTTTTTCTTTGGCCGATTGGAAGACAACCAACTTGACGGCGTGTATGATGCTTCTTCCATTTCGAATTTACTGGCAATCCCTATATCAAAACCATATTTCACTTTAATATGAAGACTCCTAATATCTCTGGCTTTTGGATAATGATCCATAAAAATCTTAGCCACCTTTTTGATTTTTCTATCATAAGAATCCGGCCGTTTTTTCAAAAACACATTCGCAACCACTGATTCTATTTCAACATTCAAAGTTTTATGAAAAATCGAAAAGCCAGACGCCCTGGTGGACATAAAATCAGCCATCACAAAATCCCCAGTCTGCCAAAGCTTATAGGTGACATACCTTAAACCGTCGAAAACTTTTGTTTTCTCCACAGTGGACACCCACTTTAAGCTGCCCAACAAAAGACATAAAAAAAACAAGGCATACATCACATAATGAAATCGCCACACTGGCAAAGAGGAAACCCGGCCAGAATGTGCAACCTTCACAACAAATGTTTTCACAACCAAATCATGCAGTGTTTGACGTGTGCGGCCATTAAACAGATAAAAATAAACAAGACCTCCAATCATTCCCACTGAGACAAGAAAAACCAGCGCCAAATTTCTTTGAATACTGACAATGGGCGGAATCATTGTTTTATCAATAAAAAAAGGCAGGCACAAAACAAACGCACGGACAAAAGATTTCCCCACAGGGACAGCCACACCGTCTTCATCAACGACCTTGACCTTTAAAAGCCGCTTACCCACACTCTGCCCATGCCCCACACGACTATTCATAACACCGGAATAAAGCACACAAACCAAAAACCCCACCCATGGGGCGTAATAACCAAGTTGAACAAATTGTTCTTCAAAAAAACAACCAAGCACATAACCGAAAAAAACCACTACAACGATATCCACGATAAAAGCCAATAAACGACGCCAAAAACCAGCCAACCCCTGGGTCCCTGGGTTAAAATCATTGGGCATAACTGAAGAAAATGACGGCTGAGCAGTATGGCTATCCATGAAGAACCCCTTATGCAGCAAATTTTGTTATATTATTATAAAATAGTATCAAAATAATAAGGTTTTATTTACCATAATTTTGGAGGATGCTATATGTTGATCAGGTTTTTGGCTGTATTTTTAATGTGGACATTCTTTTCCCCTGTATTAGAGGCCTCATATAAAAAGTTGGCTTCTGGAGAACAAAAAAGTTTTATTGCTTCCCCCAAAAAAACCCAGATTTCCGCCCAAAAACACTACAAATACGGTTTAAAGCTCTACAAAAAGCGAAAAATCAAAAAAGCCATTGTACATTTTGACAAGGCCATAGAAAAAAACCCAAAATACGGGATGGCATATTTCTATAAAGGCATGGCTCATGTCTCTCTGGGCCAGCCAGAGCAGGCCATTCCTGCTCTTAACAAAGCCATTAAAACAGCCAAAAAAATTCCCTCCTGGTATGCAAAACCCTATTACCAAAAAGGCATGGCGTACATGATGCTCAACAAAACCAAAAAAGCTATTAAATTTTATAGCAAAGCCGTTAACGCCAACCCCTCTGCGCAAGTGTACACAGCCCGGGCCACAGCATATACCATACTCGCCAAACCTCATTATGACAAAGGGAACAAAAAGAAAGGACAACAATGGCTGGAACTCGCGCGTCTGGACATCAAACGCGCCATACACTCAAACCCCAAAATACCGGCTGTGTGGTCATTAAAAGCCCGTTTACACCAAGCCCTAGGAGAAGAACCAGCCGCACTGAACGCAGCCAAACGCGCCTGCCAATTGGGTGATTGTCGGCTACTCAAATCAAAAAGAAAAGGGCAAAAAGCAAAGGGCAAAGAGAACACCAAACAATAACAGAGACGCACTCCATTTAAAAAGCTGAGCAAATCTCCTCAATTGTTTCCCTCTCCCCTATGCTCTTTGCCAATTAAGCTTCATTGACTTTGTCCACGAATGCGAATTCAAGGCCGACCAGGAAACAGCCGGATTGATGGGACGGCTTGCACCACACCACACGTCCCAAAGCATCCAGTCTCTCCCGCTTTTCCACAAAATGAAGAGACAAGGCCATAATCGTCCCTATGCCCACCTCTTCCCCCAAACTCAAACAAATCCCATTCGTGCTGATATTGGTGTTTTCCGCCTTTAAAAATGACTGTACATTGGAAGGGATATTGGATGATTCATTGCCGATGATTTTGTAAAGGATGGGAAATTTCAGATCAAGCCTTGGATAACGCCTCTTATCAATCCCCTCAATGTCTTCATTGTCTGTGTCTTTGGCTTTGTACGTATAGTCATCCACTATTTCTTCCAGACGTTTCCTCACACGCCTGATCCCGCCGGAAGACCACAAAAATAAACTTTCCTGCATCTCCCCAAGACTGCTTTTTTCCATCACGACCTCGCTATTCTCGAAATTCCAAATTCCAAGGTGCAAAACACAAATGTGACTGCTCAGATCTCTGCAATTGCCCAATTTATTGGGCGCTTTTTTAAAATTGTTTATTGCTCTCTGTAATTGCCCAATTTATTGGGCGCTTTTTTAAAATTGTTTATTGCTTATTGAGAAATGCGCCTGATAAATCAGGCAACTACAAAAAAAATGGAGACCTGAGTAGTCACATACAAATAGAAACTAATGTTTGCTGAAAAATGCGGGTTTAATTATAAGCATAATTAGTTTACATATAATTTGATGCGGAATTAATGCTCAAAAACACCGTACATTATTAAATTTATATGGAATTCAAGTGAAATGCAAGTTTTTTTGCCAGAACTAGTTTTAATGATCTTAATTTTTCATTTTGCATTTTAATATTTACATTTTACAATTCCGGTTTATCCGGGTTAGGTTTTTTATGATGGCGGCGAAGGAGGGCATTGATGCGGGCAATCAGTTCATCCGGCTTAGGCGGTTTGACAATATAATCATCAGCGCCTGCATCCAGTCCCTGCACTTTCTGGATGGGCCGGCGCAAAGCAGTCAACATAATCACAGGGAGGCGGGCCAATTGATCATCCTGGCGGATCAAGCGGCATGCCTCCATGCCTGACATCCCAGGGAAATTAATATCCAACAAAATAAGATCATACGCATTGGTCTTAAGCTCTTCCAGGCCTTCTTCAGCGCTCTCCTGAGCATGCACCTCAAAACCCTCTTTCTGAAGGATCAACTTCAAAATATCACACGCATTAAAATCATCATCAATAATCAAAATTTTCGCCGCCACTTAATGCACCGCCTTTAAATTCTCAATATATTTATCTTTATGGGTTATAATCATTATAGCTTTTATTGCAGGCATTGACAGAATTTCGATACTAATTTTCACAGGCGCTATGCGCTTTTATGAGAAGTCCTGCGGCATACAGAGGCATCACATCAATCTGAGGGTCTGACCCTTATAGTATAAAAATTTTATTTTGGCTTCTCATTGACAGACAAGCGTCATGAATATACAATTTATAATATAGTATCGCATAAAAATAGAATCAACTATCACACGCCATAGATTCCTATCACAACCGGAGGTCAATATATGAAAAAATTATTAAGCGGCATGTTGTCATTCTTTTTGATAGGCAGCATTATGCAACCCCTCGCCTGGGCAACACAATATGAAGAAGCCATAGAAGAACTTCTTTTTATGGAAATGCCGACAGTGATAAGTGCTTCAGCCAAAGCCGAATCCATTGAAGATGCCCCTGCCAATGTATACGTGATCACCGGGCAGGAAATGGTCAACCGGGGTTACACCAGTGTTTTTGATTTAATAAAAGATTTGCCTGGCGTCACCTATGACAATCAAATCGGCAATGAAAAAAATGGCGCGCCCATTATACGAGGGCTTGTGTATGCCAGAAGGCTCAAGGTTTACTTAAATGGGATGGACTTGGGCGAAAAATCAAGTTCAGGATATGGATGGGACCACCGTCTTCCTATTGAAGGCATTGACCGGGTGGAATTTATTCTTGGACCATATGCTTCCCTTTACGGACGAAACTCTTTCTCTGGCGTGATCAATATCATCACAAAAGACGGACAACAAGTTGACGGACTCATCACAAATTCTTTATATGGGAGCTGGGATCGGCTCCAAGGCACAGTCATTTACGGCAAGAAATTAAACACGTGGGATATTTATTTTTCTTTATTTAAAAATCACAGTTCTGAAGGCCAGGATTTGACCAAAGAATATCCGGAAATTTATGCCCGTGAAAATCGCGAAGGCATTTTATATCCCACCAAAGGCAACACACCGGATTTCACCAATGTGTCGCCTGATTTTTACCTGCCCTGGGACGCCAATGACATTTACCTCAAAGTCAAAAGTGACAATGGCCTGTATTTTCAATACCAATGGTATGAAACAGATTGGCCTGGCGTCGGCACTTTTATCACCCCTATGTTTTATTATCAAACAAAAGACATCATGTGTGTTGAACGCAGTTTTGCTTTTCAAGCCGGATATAAACTTGAAGGCGACAAACTGACGTCAGACACCTCTGTTCATTACAATGACTGGATGCGGCTGAATGAATTGGGATATCTATCAAACAACCGCAAAGTCTTTGAATATGATGTCCAGGGATGGGCCTTTGATCAAAATATCCGGTGGACTGCGTCTGACTGGAATTCTGTTTACATGGGAGTTTCCTATGAAGATGTCAATTCTCTGATTCCAAAAGTCGGCATGGTGGCGCCTTTGGTACCTGCTGCCAGACCAGAAAAAAAATCTGAGGATTATCTTGCGCTCAGTTATTTAAATGTGACATTTCAGGACGAAATAAAACTCAAAGACAATCTGATGTCAGTGGTGGGCGTCATGTATGAGAGAAGCAATACCCATGATGATATTTTTCTCCCCAGAGTGTCATTGATGTGGAGCGCCAATGATAAAACTGACATAAAATTTTTATATGGAGGCGGGTACATTGTGCCTGAAATGATTTCCCGCACAGATCAACTAAACATCAAAGGAAATGACAAATTAAAACCCGAAACACTGACATCTTATGAATTAAATGCCATTTATAAATTGGCAGACCGCACGAGGATGAGCGCCAGTGTTTATCTGAACCAGGTCAAAGATGTCATTGCTGTGGTCAATGACAGTTCTTTGCCTGCGTCTTTTGTACAGACATATAAAAATCTTGGCAATAAAGAAACCAAAGGGCTGGAACTCACATTTGACCTGGGAATCACAGACAGAATAAAAATGTGGGCCTCTTACGCCTATGTGAGCGGATATTATGAAATCATTAACCGCACCACCGGCGCCAAAACCAAAATAAAAGAGCTTCCCATGTCTTCCAAACATCATGGGAAGTTGGGGATCAATTGCCTTGTCTTACAAGACAAACTCAATGTTTATCTTTATGATCTGTATAAAGGAAAGCAAGACACCTGGGATGCCGGCCGAAGCGTGGGCAGCTACAACATTGTGAATATCAACTGCACAACAACACCTATACTCAGCAAATCCTGGCGATTTTCAATTGGCATAGAAAACCTGTTGGACAGAAAAGCTTTTGACTCGAATTACCAGGCTTCATGGGACTTTAAACCTGATGCGCCGATCAAACGCCGAAACTTTAATGTGCAAGTCGGGTATAAATTCTAGAACAAGCATTATCAAAACAAGTATTTAAAAAAAAGGGCAAAGTCAAAAAGACTTTGCCCTTTTTGCAAAACTGGTTCCAGCATAGGACATTATTTATGCAGGAATAAATAGTTGGGTCTGACCCCCATAGTGGTGTTCGCAAGCCAGAGGGGTGATTTAGCCCCAATGCGGTTTAGATAAGCGTAGTTGCCCTCCGTCTAAAGCCGGATATGGATAGATTTATCGGGCTCTTTAAGGCAAATAAATGCGTTAAAAGCGCCCCATAAATGGGGCAATTACAAAAATCCAGCTTATCTAAACCACATTGAGTTTAGCCCGAATTTTTCAATTGAAAAACTCCCTTCGCAGCGCTTACCATGCCGCTTGGCATGGTCCCTGTTTGTCGGAAGGGAGGAGCCTGGAGAACCGCCAGAGGCTCCAGGCACGCACAGCAGGGGCTTCGCCCTGGGTTCACCCCTCGGAACATGGCTGCA
>JANQER010000098.1 GCA_028278255.1 Elusimicrobiota bacterium
AAAACCACTGGCCCCCCGAAAGCCTTCATCACCTCCAAAGACCGCATATCCGCCACCAAATTATTATACCCGAAACTCACCCCGCGCTCAGTCAGAATGACCCGGTGTTTCTTCCCCATGCTGTCGGCTTTGCGCAAAATATTCTCAGCATCCCAAGGCGCCAAAAACTGCCCCTTCTTCACATTCACCACCCGCCCGGTCCGCACAGCTGACACCACCAAATCCGTCTGCCGGCACAAAAACGCCGGCACCTGCAAAACATCCGCCACAGTAGACGCCAAAGGGATCTCATCCTCAGAATGCACATCCGTCAAAACAGGCAAGTCCAGCTCACCCTTGACCCGGCTCAAAATCTCCACACCCTTCTTGACTCCCACCCCGCGAAAAGAATCCACAGACGACCGATTCGCCTTATCAAACGAACACTTAAACACAAAAGGCATTTTCAACGCGCGCGTCACATCACGCAAAGTCTTGGCGGTTTTCATCACCAAGTCCATGCTCTCCATCACACACGGCCCGGCAATAAGGGCCAAAGGCCTCTTATTTCCAAACCGCGCATTCCCAATAGAAATATCCCATTGTTTTGTCATAGAATGCATATTGTACCTTATATAATAATATTATGCACTAAAATCAATCATTTATATAAAAATAATTTGACAATCCCGTAAACAATTAAGTTATAATTTATGAAAATGATGAGGGAGGTGGGGACTATGCAAGCACTGGTCGTAGAAGACGAACAAGACGTACGCTCTTTTGTCAAAAGATCAATCGAACACAAATACATTGTTTCAGAAGCCAAAGAAGGGGAAGAAGCCCTCAACCTCCTCAAAAACAACAATGCCATCAAAATGATCCTGGTGGACTGGAATATGCCAGGCATGAACGGCCACAATTTTGTTAAAGCCGTCCGCGCCAATAAAATTTACGATAATATTCCCATCCTCATGATGACCTCGGAAAAAGGCATGGACACTGTTGTCCAAGCCCTGAATGCCGGGGCCAATGAATACCTCATGAAGCCCTTCACCACTGAAACGCTCCTCAAAAAGATCAGCATGCTCAAAGTCACTTAACCCGGAATGAAAACAACCAAATTCCAAGATACAATAACCAAATAATAACCAATGCCCAAGTGTTTTTATATTTTTTCGTAATTGCCCAATTTATTGGGCGCTTTTATAAATACGCCCAATAAATCTATCCATATCCGGCTTTAGACGGAGGGCAATGACAAGAACCGGAGCCGTCACTCCAAAAGTAAAGAAGCGTTAGACGCACTACACTAGCCAGAGTGTCTCGCGGAAGACCGGCCTTCTTGCTTCGCACTTTAAATCACGCCATTTCCGCCACAATTCTGGCCACGCGCTGAAGTTTTTTGAAATCAACAGGCTTTAAAGCCACTGCATGCAAAGCATCCAGAACAGTGACCAAAGCAATCTTAAAAAATGATTTGGCGGGCAAATCATTGGGATCAAATTCCAAAGCGCTGTCAATCACCAAATTCAAAGACATATTCTTCGCAAAAACATTAGATTCTTTCACTGCCTTATCCAACTCATCTGCCTTCAACCTATCAACCCAATCAGCATCACTCTGCTCAATCAATTGAGGGACATAAAACGCTTTCACATGCCTGCAACCGTGCAACAAACGCGTCACATAAGATAATTTATCTAATTCAGCCACCAACAACAAAACTCTATTGCCATGAACCTCTGCTTTCAACACTTTTGACACATCTCTCAAAGTCATACCGCGGCTCACCACAACCACTGTTCCGTGTGTCTTATTCTCTGCCCCAACAACTTTTCCAATACGGCCTCCATTCCCATGCACCACCAATCTCTGCACACGTGCAAAAACCTCTTCACTGGTCAAACGTTGTCTCTCTTTAATACGCTTCTCCCAAACAGCACGCACAGCTTCACGCAGAAAATTCTCATCCATGTCCGCAGCCCTCTGCACCA
>JANQER010000100.1 GCA_028278255.1 Elusimicrobiota bacterium
TTCTCCCATAGGGCGGATTTCTTTGATCACTTGTCCTGCGGTATTGTATTCAAAGCGCGTGACATTTCCTTCCGCATCAGTTAACGCAACCAGATCGTCAAAAACATTATATTCATAGCGCGTGATGTTGCCTTCGGCATCCGTGACTTTGGTTAGTCTGTTTAACGCGTCATATTCATAATGGGTTGTTGTGCCTGTGGAGCTGATGACTGTTAATAGATTTCCTGCTTGATCATACTCGTATTCAGTTGCGCTTAATTCCTCAGCCGTATCAAGCGTGAATGTCTGCTCTTTTGTTTTTCTTCCCATGTCGTCATAGGCAAATCTTTGTTTGTGCGTGGGATATACAATCAGCATGGGGTTGCCTTGATACGTGTAGTAATATTGGGTTTTGTTTCCGCTGCCGTCGGTTTTTTCAAATAATCGGCCGTCAATGTTGTATGTGTAGTTGATGGTTTTGCCTTCAGCGTCTGTTTGTTTTAATAACCGGCTTTCGTTGTCATACTCATATTCTGCCACAAGCTGCTGCGTGGGAAACATGGTTTCTTTGAGCATATTGCCGTCAATATCATACGTGTATTCGCGCATGGGCCGGCCGGTGGATTCGACTTTGGTTAAATTGCCTGCGTCATCATAAGTATTGCTTGTGATGTTTCCTTGCGGGTCTGTGATGGTTTTGATTCTGCGGCTGTCTGTGTGTTCATAGAGCCACACCTGGTCAGGATCGCGGTCTTTGCTTTTGATTCCGTTTTCCGATACATTGCCTGCAGGGTCATATAGATATTCCGTGCGGTTTCCTTGTCCGTCTTCCTGCCAGGCCAGCAGGCCTGTGATTGGGTCGTATTCTGTTTTGGATACAAGCACATCATTGATGGTGCGGCCGGTTTCGTTTTTGTGGCCGTCATACGTGATGGTGGTGACGCGCACTTGCTCTGTGCCGGGGGCTTCGGTGATCCGGGTTAATTGAAAATCCGTGTATTCGTAGAGCGTTTCCTGCGCTTTTTCATTCACTGCGCGCGTGATTTGGTTGTTGGTGTTGTACTGCCGGGTGATGCTTGTGTTGTCGGGATTAATACGTCTTGTGAGCCGTCCAAGCTCATCATATTGGTGCGTGGTGATTCGTCCGGCTTGGTCTTGTTCGCGTTTTTCGCGTTTGCCGCTGTCCCAGGTAATCTTTTTAACTGTGTCCCCGTTGTCTTTGCGTTCCAGTAAATAGCCCTGCTCATCAAACCGGCGTTCTATGATTTTGCCGTTGGGCATGGTGGCTGTGGAATGGTATTCTTTGGTGTTTTTGTCCCGGTGATGGTCAAACAGCCAGGTGCGTTTGTTGTCTACAATTTTTTTGATGTGTCCGGTGATGCTGTCGCGCGTGATTTTGACGCTGTTGCCGTCGGGCATGTGCTTTTCTGATATAGCGCCTATGCCTTTGTCCGGATGGATGATGCCGTATTCATACCGGGTGACGCTGTTGTCAATTCCGCGCACCTTGCGCAGCATGGGATATGATGTTTCATATTCGTATTCCACGCGCCTGCCGGCTGCGTCCTGCACAGCGGACGGGAACAGTCCTTCGGTTTCCATCCACAATACCTGCCGGTTGTTCCGGTCTTTGACCACAAACGGCACTCTGTCATTGTTGTCGCCGTATTCGTAATATGCCAGGGCGCTGGTTTGGTTCCCTTCTTTGATCAAACGGCCGTGGATGTCTATGTGTTTGTATTGGCCGGCTTTGTCCGTGATTTCAAACCGCGCATTTGGTTCAGGCGTGAAATGGGGTTGTTCGCCATATGCGGATGCAATTGGCTGCGGATTGAAGCCATAAGCTTTTATGCGCGTGTCCCCGTTGATGAACACAGGGTTGTCTTTGGTTTTGTCTGTGTTCGTGTATACCAGGTAATCCATGCTGATGCTTTTTAAATATTCTTTGGCCCCGCCGGTGGATTGGTATATGCCGTATTTGTATTTCATTTTGTATGTGTGGTTGAACTGCCATTTTTCGCCGTCATACCACCGGCTCACCTGTATCCGGCCGCCGGGCACTATGACGTCCATGTCCACGCCCTGATCATAATAGCGTTTGCCTCTGGCCAGGTCCACGTGGCTGGCCACTTCTTCCCATAATTCATTGCTTTCCATACAGCATGCGTCGCGCGTGCCGCAGTGGATATTGCCTTCATCGCACGCAGGACTGCCGGCCATGGCTTGCGTGGGCGCGCTTGGTTTGCCTGTAGAGGAACTTTGGCCGCTGCCGCCTGATCCGGGGCCAGAGCCTATGCCGCTTGTGCCCCCGCCGGTTAAGTTTGAAGCTATCCAGATCTGTACAATGCCTGATGTTTGGCCCCATATGCCTGTGGCAAATCCGAATGAGGTTTGGTTGTTTGTTTGTACGCCGCACGCGGCTGTGTATGTGTAAGGGATGCTTGCGCTTGATCCGGGGAATCCGCTGCCTGATGAGCCGCCTGTGCCGTCGTCTTCCTGATTGACTGACGTCAGGCATACCACCCTGTAAGGCACACGCACGGTTTCTTTGGCCTGTAGAATATCAGGCGGTTGATTCATGAGCTCATATCTGAAGAATTCATCTTCAGGCGGCATAATGATTTGCATGGACTCTGCCTTGATTAAGCCGTGGTTTTGCAGCACAAATTCACCTTGAAATACGTCCCCGGCTTTCATGTCAGGCAGGGTCACGCTGGGCGGGTCTGCCACCACCACTGCGGCCGGCACATTGGTTTCATAAACAGCGTCCAGGATAATCTCATACCGATCTTGAATCGTGGTCTCATTGACGCTCCATTCCACTGTGACCAGGTCACTGCCCAGGAAGATTTCTTCCACTGTGGTGACGCCGGTTTTGATCCACACGCGGCCTAAGTAGTCCTGGTGATTGGAGGCTGCGGCACGCACGCGGTATGAGCCTGACGGCAGGTTTTGGAACAGGGCTTCGCCGTATGCGTCCGTGTTTAATACATGCTCAATGCTTGGCACAGCTTCGTTGGTGATGCGGATTCTGGCGCCTGCCAGGCCTGGTATTGGCTGTTCATTCTGGTCTAAAGTGCCTGTGTAGATGTCCTGTACCTTAAACAGCACGTGGCCTTCCCCGCTGTTGATGACAGAGCAGTATAAGCCAATGTCTTTTGTGGGGTAGTTGCTTGATTGGATGCGGAGCTTGAATTCGTACGTGCCGTCGGTCACGGTTCCATCCGGGGCGAATGTTATTGATACTTGTTTTTTATTCTCCCCTTCTCCTTGTCCCCCTGTCTCCTTGTCTGCTCTTATCGTGCCGATAGAAGACGGGGAATTTAGAATCAGCCAGTTCGGGGCGGGGTTGTTATTGGCGTCAAGCAGCGTTAGCGTGACATCCTTCATATCGGCAAAGCCGCGGTTTTCAAGGGTGATGGTTTCTGTGATGGTTTCGCCTTGTTTTAATCCGGTTTCTACGTAGTTGGGATTCCAATACAATGCGGGCTGGGATTGATGGAATGTGTTGTTGACAACAATTGTTCCTAAAATTTTGCCGGGGGCATTCGGCACATCCGCTTTGACAAGCATGTTGAATGAGCAGGCGTCAGGCGCTGTGTTGTCCGCCCAGACGGTCAGGGGCAGGCTGATTGTGCCGCCTGCAGGCAGCGCAGCTGCTGCAGGGGTGGCGATGTGCACGCCTGCGGGAATATTGCCTGGTAATTCCAGCCTGACATTGCCGGCGGACGTTCCTGCGCCTGCCTTCACTGTCACAGACGCTGTTTGCTGGTAATTGCGTGATATGGACACATTCATTGTGCCGGGGCTCACGGCTATGCGCTGTATGGTGAACGCGCCCTGTTCAGGCCTGTCATTTAAATCCGGATGCACGGCACAGACTTTGTACACGCCGGATTCATTCTGTTCCGGGATGAAGTCATACGTAAACCCGCCGTCCGCGTCCGTGAAAATCTCGTATTTTCTTTCAAATCCCTGAGTGGTTACAAAAAGATTGAGCGGCACATTCGGCATGGGGTCTATGGTCTTTGGTCTATGGTCTGTGGTCTGTCTTTTTACGGCTTGTCCTGTGATGGTGACGGGCCGGTCTCCCCATGATTGTTCCGGCGAAATAGAAACAACCGAACCCTTATACAGAGTGTCTTTTAATGTGATTTGTTTTGTGCCTGACAGGCCCTGCATGACCACTTCATCACTTTGTGCCGTGTGATAATGGATTGAATCGATTTGGATTTCCAGCACAACGTCCGCGGGTGAAAAAGACGGCACATTGATTGCGGCATCAGAACTTTCATAAGCCTGGCCGGGCGCCAGGCGCGCCACTGTGAGGCCATTGGACAAGGTGAATAGATTTTCTCCCACATTCTGGAACAGAGGCGCTGTGGACAGCACGTTGTTGTCTTTGTCTTTGAGCAGAAATCTGATTTCAGGCGAAGGCCCGTTGTTTTTGGCTGTGATGATTTCGATTTCTTCGTCACATGTGTTTTCCAGCCGGAACCGGGCAATGCCCTGTGCGCCGCGCGTGAAAGAATCATTGGACACAGAGGCAGTGAGCATGCCGTCTGTAACATTCACTGTGTCCGTGCGCATGATCTGTATTTTGTCTCCGGCACCGGGGATGATTTCCAGGGTTGTGATAATCGCGGAAACAGCCGGGAGGGCAGCGTAACCGCCGACTGTTATTGGCAATTGGTTATTGGTTATCGGTGAAAGATCAAAAGGCAAAGAGGCATGAGGGTAACCTTGGACATCCACTTTGAGCCGGGCA
>JANQER010000115.1 GCA_028278255.1 Elusimicrobiota bacterium
AGCAGCCACATTCCGAGCCCTACGGGAAAATTTTCATTTGCACTTTTTTGTACATCAATCATTGACGACAATATTGTGCAACTGAAAATTTTGGGTTAATAGAGAGGTGATGTGTTATGTGTATGAATGAATGGGCAGGGATATGGAAAATTTTTCTGGAAGAAAGAGACGGGTCAACTATGCCTGACTTAGAAAATGAAAACATACAACAAGCCCACAGGTGGACCATGGGGAGTGAAAGCAAACAGACCGAGCGAGACGGCTGTGACCCGTCTGCTCATGGGTTCAAGTCCCATCACTCCCCCTGGTCTAATGTGATTAAAAGTAAATAGTATCTGTTGTTTAACGATTTTTTATTTTCCGTCGGGACCGTAGCCCGCTGATTTATCGGCGTTTTTGAGAAGCTGTCAATGCCCTCCGACGGTGAAAGACGCCGATGAATCGGCAGGCTACAATAAACACTAAACCATTGTAGCATGGAGAAAAGACATGAACAGAATATTGAAATACAACGCATCAACTGTCACCACAACTTTTCCCAAAAGGAAAATCATTTTGGAAAGGATACGTGGATTACGCGCAAAGGCGCTGTCCAGGCGCGATCAGGCCAATTGGGCATTGTCCCAGGCGCCATGGGCACAAAATCGGATGTCCCCAAATTAGTGGAGGATCTTGGTTTTGTAATCACAAGGCTCTCAAACGGTTTTATGCGTTTGAACCATCCTGATTTGATTCTTGAATTTTTAACACCGGAGCGGCGCTGGCCAGGATAAGCCCGTTTCTATGCCTTCCCTAAACATCAATGCCGTGGCCCTTCGGTTCCTGAATTTCCTGACGGACGACGTTATTAGGGTGGAAATTGAAGACATGGTTTTGACCGTGCCACGCATTGCAGAGAGTCTCTCTTGCGGTTTTTCAAAGATCAAAAACGCCCAATAAATTGGGCAATTACGAAGACATGAACGCACTTTGACAGCTTGACATTCACATAGCGGCAGTTACAAGATCCAGAAGCTTATGATGCTGAGGCTGCTTGAATTAAAAATAGCTTCTATTAAAACGGTGGGGCTTATAGCGGCTTTGTATGTTTTCGTCTAAAACCAGACAATACAGGCTTTTATAATAAGGTAGACCAGTAAAACAATAATTGTCAGAGCGTAAATGAATGAGTAGCCTTTATGTTCCTTTTTGATGAAATATGGCATAAACGCCGCTAAAACCAACAAGATCCCTGCCAAAACAGCATCAAAGCCCAGTAAATAGTAATCTGTGTTTACGGCCTGAGTTGGCCTGCGGGATGTACTCACACAAGCACGCTGTGTCAGCATACAATAAATCCCGTAAGGGATAAGAATAAAAGGCAGGGCTTTTTCCCAAAAGCTCAATGCTTTTCTCTCTTTATTTTCTCTTTTTATTTGCTGAATAGCCGCTTGCTGGGCATCAAGAGGGACAGGTTGTTTTGGCGGCCGGCTGATAGGCGTTTCAGATTTAAAAGCAGAATAACATTTCCAGCAATAGGCTCTTTCCGCCAGATTCTCTTCGCCGCATTGAGGGCAAATTTGTTTGTCCATTGATCTTCTCCTCCATGACTTCTATCATTATAATTATAAAGGTTCGTACGTATGTTTTCAAATATAAAAAAGCGCTTTAATTGTTATGGAAATAAGTGAGGCATAGGAGACGTGCTTTAAAAATATAGTAAACTACTGTAGTGCGTCTAATGCTTCTTTGCTTTTGGCGTGACGGCTCCGGTTCTTGTCATTGCCCTC
>JANQER010000121.1 GCA_028278255.1 Elusimicrobiota bacterium
TCCGGTGTAGACGATTTGAACATGCATGTGGGATTGCGCACGGAATACAAAGACTGGACAGTGGGGTATGCTTTTATCCCCGGAGACCACATCGGCAACAGCCACAGGATATCAATAGGGTATAAGTTGAAATAACAATAGAAATTGTCGTAGGGGCGGACCTAGTGCGGGCCTCTGCGTCTGCCAAGGGGAAGGGGCAGATGTCCGCCCTTTCAAAAGAGAAGTCAAAAGATAGAAATATTAAATTTAGCATATCAAATTTTAAATTGTAAATTGTGAATCTTTGAAGGTATAGGGGGAACAAAATGAATCTTAGATCAATTTATTTGACAGGGTCTCTGTTATTATTCGTTAC
This sequence comes from Elusimicrobiota bacterium, assembly GCA_028278255.1. GTDB lineage: Bacteria > Elusimicrobiota > Elusimicrobia > FEN-1173 > FEN-1173 > JANQER01. The sequence goes on from JANQER010000121.1 coordinate 356, forward strand.
CTGTTCAGCTCTCTGCGCAATCTATGAACCCCAAGGCATCGGCGGCGGCGGGGCCATGACCAGCTACAGCATCAGCCCTTATGACCAGGAGCTTATGTTTGTGGGCACGGATATGGGCGCTTTGTTCCGCAGTTTAAACGGCGGCCAGCGCTGGATTCCTGTGGACCAGGATGAAATCATGTTCAATTCAAACCTCTATTATTTTTCCCAATTGGGATTTTGCGCGGATCCGAATGTGGTGTTTTTTGCAGATGCCGGCCGGAACCCCAAACGCAGCCTCAACAAGGGGGAGACTTGGTCTTTCATTAATATATCTTTGGCGTCCCAGGAAAGAATTAAATACTGGGTGCCGAACAGCCATGATGAAAATTTTATTTTATGCGCCACAAATGACAGGTTATGGAAAACCACTGATAAAGGTAATTCTTGGCTGCCTTGCGGGGATATTGACGGTCCTTCCGTGGGTACTTTTTTTGACTATACGGACAATCGTATTTATCATGCCACCAGGGATGGAATTTATGTGTCCGATGACGCGGGAGATAGTTTTTCTCTTTATCATACGCCTGTTGTGGGGCCTGTTCAGGGCTTTGCCGGCGGCCGGGATGCCAATGGCATCACTTTGGCTTATATTGACGGCGACGGCGTGAATGCCGTGGGCCCCTGGATTCAGCAATATGTGGATATCGGGGTGGGAAATGACGGGGCTTCTCAGGAGGAATATGACAATTCAGTGGTCACGAGCGGCTTTGTGCTGGTGTCAGTGAACGGGACGCCTTTCGGCCGGGTGCCGCATCACCAGACATACGACAGAATTTCGGCTGAAAGCGATTATTTGTACGGCGGAGGGGGCGTGTATTTGAACGGGGGGGTCTTCAATATTGACAGGGTTCAATATTATCACGGCGGCATTCATATGGCGGAGAATAACTCCCAGGTGATTTATGTGACAGGAAATGATTATTGGCCGCGGATGTACGGGAACAAAGTTTTTGTCACTGAAAACGCCGGCCGGACCTGGGAAAAAAGATTCCATGGCAATGACTGGGACAATGGGTATCAGCCGTGGCCTGCGGACAAACTGGAACACAGCGCCGTGGGCTTGGAAGTGGGATGGTGGGACGGGTCCTGGGACAATTTCACTGTGTGCCAAAGAAACGCGGCCATGGCCGGCGGAACAGGATATTTCTTTTTGCACATCACCAAAGACACGGGCCTGCACTGGCTGGCGCCTTTTACGGAATACGCGGACAACGGTCCCAGAACAACAGGCAAAAGATGGCGGTCCACAGGGCTGGAAGTGACCACTGTTCACCGCATCAGGTTTCATCCCGCGAATTCGCAGATCATGTACATGGGCATGGCTGATATCGGCGGGTATGTGTCGGAAGACGGCGGGGGCAGCGTGCGCGTTTGCGACACAGGCATCAACACCAATTATGACTATGCCTTTGATCCTGATGACGACACAGTGGTTTATGCCGCTTGCAACAATCTGCATGATTATCCGGTGATGACAGTGTCTCCGGCCCGAAGCAGCGGCGGGATCTATCAATCCAATGATCGCGGCCGCAACTGGTTCCGGGTGACGCCGAACAACGGGTCATTCAACAGGGGCTTTTTGTCAGTGGCTTATGATCACCGCAGGAACATTCTTTACGGCGGCAGCATGGGCGACGGGGTGGCCAGATCAGTGGACGGCGGAGCATGGGAATATTTTAACGCCGGCATTTATGCCGGCAACGGGAGATGCATCCGCCAAATGGAATTGGATGACAACGGCAATGTGTATGCTTTGCTGACCGGAGACGGCAATGAGTCAAACCAAGCTTACACAGGGATTTATTTCCTGGATGTGGAGAACAATGCCGCGGAATGGGAATTGCTGCGCGGCGCTGTGAATGTTCCGCCGGGGCTCGGGGGAGGGGTGTTTTGGCAGTATCCCATGGCCTTTGCCGTGGATCCCAATGATTCAAATGTGCTGTGGCTGACTGATTCCGAAGAGACATGGGCCGCCTGGGAGTGCGGCGGCGTATGGAAAAGCACGGACAGAGGGCAAACCTGGAACAGGCTGATTCGTTCGGCTTTTCCTTATGACATTATGATTGACAAAAACAATCCAAGCAGAGTCTTTATGTCCGGTTTTTATGATGCGGGTTACGGAGAAAAAGGAGGTTTGTGGCACACGACCGACAGCGGCGCCACATGGAAAAAAAACACGGACGTGCCTTTTAAGGAAAATGCTTTTCGCGCCGTGATTGATCCGCTCGACAACACCAAGATCTGGTACGGTTTTTACGGGTCCGGCCTGCTGCACGGCCCGCGGCCCGACGGGGACTTGCTCACATTGCAAGCGCCTTCAGCCTTAACAGCCGATGCCGTGTCCGGCAGCCGGATTGATTTGACATGGCAGGACAATTCCAGCGAAGAAAATGGATTTCATTTGGAGCGGAGTTTGTCTTCAGACAGCGGTTTTGTCCGGATCGCTGATCTCGCTGCGGATCAGGCGTCATACAGCGACACCGGTTTGGCTTCTGCCACGCGTTATTATTATAGAGTCAGGGCGTATGATGCGGGCCAGCATTCGGCCTTCAGTTTGATCACCACAGCCGTGACCGACGGCACGGCTGTAGAAGCCCCCGCAGGTTTGTCTGCCAGGCCTGTTTCTCCCACGGAGATTGATCTGGTATGGACGGACTTGGCGGACAATGAACAAGGGTATGTGATTGAAAGACGGTTGTCCGGCGGTTATTTCGTGGTGATTGCGACTGTTTCAGCCAACACCGAGTCTTATCGTGACACAAAATTAAACCCCGGCACGGTTTATTTTTACCGCGTGAAGGGGTTTTACAACGCATTCTATTCAAACAACAGCGAAGAAGTGTCTGTTTTGACTTTGACGCCTCAAGGAGATGACAGCCTGTCTGAAGGCGTGTCCGTCCCTTTGGAAACCGGCGAGATCAAAGTGGTGGGATCCGAACAAGGCCGGGGGACAATCTGTCCGGATCAGGGCGATAAAGCCCGCCTTTATTTTAAAGGCACAAACCAAGGAGAATTTAAATGTTTGATTTTTACTTTGTCCGGTGAATTGGTCTGGAAAGGGGTTGTCTTCAGCAGCGGCTCAGGTTCCTTTGAATGGCAGCCTGAACATGTGCAGCC
>JANQER010000359.1 GCA_028278255.1 Elusimicrobiota bacterium
ATCCCCATTGGCCTCCGGCTGAAACCTGTCCGGGGCTTCCCCGCCTTCGCCTGTATTGGATTTCCCCTGTATACGGTTCATGGCCACAGCCAAAGATTCATGCGCTTCTTGGCTGATAGACCCATAGGACATGGCCCCTGTTTTGAAACGTTTGCAAATATCTCTGACAGATTCCACTTCTTCTATGGGGACAGGTACACGGTCTGTTTTAAAAGCCAACAGCCCGCGCAATGTGGCCAGATTTTCAGACTGCACATTCACCATTTGCGCGTATTCTTTGTACACCTCATAATTGTTTTCACGCACAGCCCGCTGCAACAAGGTGATGGTCTGCGGATTAAAAAGATGATATTCCCCTTGCTGGCGCCACTGATACTGACCGCCGGGCGGCAATGTGCTTCCATTCACAGACGACCCGCCAAACACCTGTGCATGCCGCAAATAAGCTTCCTGTTCAATGACTTCCAATCCAATGCCGCCAATGCGCGAAGGCGTGCCGGAAAAATACCGGTCAATCACATCCTGTTTCAAACCCACGCATTCAAATATTTGCGCGCCTCTGTAGGACTGGATCGTGGACAGTCCCATTTTGGAAATGGTTTTGACCACGCCTTTAAAAGCAGCTTTACAATACCTGGCCTCAGCTTCCGAATAAGTCAAATCCAAAAGAATGTTTTCATGAATCATACCCTGCAAACTGTCAAAAACCAAATAAGGATTCACCGCTGCCACACCGTATCCCAGCAGCACAGCAAAGTGGTGTACTTCCCGCGGCTCGCCGGATTCCAAAATCAACCCGACTTTGGTGCGGGTGCCTTGCCGGATCAAATGATGATGCAGGCCGGACACAGCCAATAAAGCAGGGATAGGCGCCAATAGATCATTCATCCCTTTATCTGACAAAATAATAATATTGGCGCCGTTTTGAATGACCTTGTCAGCTGCCTGAAACAAATTGCCCAGAGCCTCTTCCAAGGGCGACCCATATTTTGTCTGCTCAGGACCAAACAAAATAGGCAATGTCACAGATTGAAAACCGCTTTTGCGGATATGCCGTAATTTCTGCAATTCATCATTGGTGAGAATCGGGGAATGCAATTCAACCATGCGGCAGGCGTCAGGCCCTGGTTGAAGCAGGTTGCCTTCGGAACCAATGGTGGTTTCCCCGGATGTCACAATTTCCTCCCGAATACAGTCAATGGGCGGATTGGTCACTTGGGCAAAAAGCTGTTTAAAATAGTTATAGAGCAAATAAGGTTTGTTGGACAGAACCGCCAAAGGCGTGTCAGCCCCCATGGAACCCACAGGTTCCACGGCATTTCTGGCCATGGGTTCAATCACCATGCGCAAATCTTCATACGTATACCCAAAAACCTGCTGGGTTTGAAGGGTTTTGGCATGATCATGTTTATGACGGATTTTGGGCCCTTTGGGAAGCTTTTCCAAAGGAATCCGGTTTTTGTCCAGCCAGTCCTGATAAGGATGATTGCTGGCAATCCGGCTTTTCAACTCCTCATCCGACACAATGCGGCCTTCTTGCGTGTCAACCAATAACATGCGGCCGGGCTGCAAACGGCCTTTATATAAAACGCGTTCCGGCAGCACATCCACCACGCCGGCCTCAGACGCCAAAATCACCAGATCATCTTTGGTCACATAATACCGGGAAGGACGCAGACCATTCCGGTCCAATGTGGCGCCCACGCGGATGCCGTCGGTAAACGCCACAGACGCTGGACCGTCCCACGGCTCCATCAAACAACTGTGAAACTCATAAAAAGCTTTTTTGTCAGGACTCATGGTGCTGTGATTTTCCCATGGTTCCGGGATCATCATCATCATGGCACGGGTCATGGAACGCCCGCCCATGACCAAAAATTCAAACACATTGTCAAACATAGAAGAATCAGAACCATCCCGGTCAATCACAGGCAGAATTCTTTTCAAATCCGGGCCAAACAAATCAGAAGCGCACAAAGCCTGACGCGCAAACATCCAATTGACATTGCCGCGCAATGTATTGATCTCCCCATTGTGAACCACATACCGGTAAGGATGTGCCCTGTTCCAATTCGGGAAAGTGTTTGTGGAAAAACGGGAATGCACCAGAGCCAGGGCGGTTTCCACCTCCGGGTCGCGCAGGTCTTGATAGTACTCTTCGATCTGCTGAGACAAGAGCATGCCCTTGTACACAATGGTGCGGGAAGACAAGCTGGTGATATAAAAGGTATTGCTGTCATTGTCATCCATGACCTGAATGGAATGCTCAGCCAGCTTACGAATCACATACAGTTTGCGTTCATAAGACAGCTCATCACGGCCCAACCCGGATCTCAAGCCGATAAAAGCCTGGCGCACAAAAGGTTCTGCTGCCCGGGCTGTGGCGCCCAATGAGGAATTGTCTGTGGGCACTGTGCGCCAGCCCAAAAAAGTCTGGCCTTCCTCCGCCACGATTTTCTCAAAACGCGCCTCGCACTCTTTCCGCGTTTTTTCATCCTGCGGCAAATACACCATGGCCACGCCGTACAGGCCCGGGTCCGGTAATGTGATATTCAATGAAGCACACGCTTTTTGAAAAAATTGATGAGGAATCTGAAACAGAATACCAGCGCCGTCTCCTGTGTTGGATTCAGCGCCGGACGCGCCGCGGTGATTCAGGTTTTTCAACGCAGTAAGCGCCTGCAAAAGAATGCTGTTGGATTTTTGTCCTTTGATATGAACAACGCATCCAATACCGCATGCGTCATGCTCATATTGCGGATCATAAAGCCCTTGCTTCTTCATAAAAAACCGACCTTTTTTGTATTAATTTTTATGATACTATATT
>JANQER010000170.1 GCA_028278255.1 Elusimicrobiota bacterium
AGTTTTTGTAATTGCCCGATTTATCGGGCTCTTCAGAACTAAAACCCATCTAAGATGCGCCCCATGAATGGGCAATTACAAAATAACCGGAAAAGAACCTATAAAACTCCGCGACCCCTCATATAAATAATTGATTGAAATTGGAGATTAAATTGTCGTAGGGGCGGGGTTCCCCCGCCCGATCAGACTATATATGAATACAAAGAATCATCCCTCATTGCGGTATTGGTTCAGTGGAAAAAAAATTTGTGTGGTGGGCCTGGGTAAGTCCGGCATCGCCGCTGCCAGGCTTCTGGTCAACATAGGCGCTTGTGTGTTTGTGACTGAAAAGTTACAGAAGCACAAAGTGAAAAGCCAATTGGCCCAGTTGCCGAAGAATGTTGTTTGTGAAACAGGCGGCCATCGATTATTAAGAAAACACTGGGATCTTGTGGTAGTGAGCCCTGGAACGCCTTTGACTGTTTGGGCGCCTTTGGTTAAGCGGGGTATTCCCGTGTGGGGAGAGTTGGAATTGGGATATCGTGTGCTGTCATTAACAGACCAATGGCCGCAAGCGTCAGTGGCTGTCACTGGCACGAATGGAAAAACAACGACCACGGCTCTTCTGGGAGAAATTTTGAGACAAGACAATTATCAGTGCGTGGTGGCGGGCAATATTGGGAAACCTCTTTGTTCCGTTGTGGATCTTATTTTTTCACACACGGCTTTGATTTTAGAGGTATCAAGTTATCAGCTGGAATCTGTCAGTGCTTTTCAATGTGCAGCTGGGATTGTTTTAAATGTCACGCCGGATCATCTGGGGAGGCACAAAACCATGGAATCCTATGCCAGAACAAAATTTCATTTGTTTCAAAATATGCGCCATGGCAGCGCAGCCGTTTTAAATGCAGCTGATCCCTGGTGTCAAAAATTGGCCCATCATACCCGTTCGCAGATCTATTGGTTTGAAAGAAAAAAAACGCTCAAATTGCCAGGCGCTTATTTTCACAACAGACGCCTTATTTCCACAATCCCTGGCAGGACTGGGGCATGGGGGCCGCCAAAGAATTTGTTGGGCCAGCACAATGTGGAGAATGCGCTGGCATCTGTGGCCTGTGCACGGTTTTTAGGCGTCAATCATTCTGCCATCCAAAAGGCGTTTGTGTCTTTCCAGGGAGTGGAGCATCGGCTTGAGCGTGTGCGCAAATGGAATAATGTGTTATTTGTGAATGATTCCAAATCCACAAATGTGGATTCCACGTTGGTGGCTCTTCAGTCTTTTTCAGGGCGTGTGCATGTGATTCTAGGGGGACAGGACAAGGGGGCGCCGTATGCGCCTCTGATATCTGAGTTAAAGAAAAAAGCCGTGGAAGTGCTCGTGATAGGCGAAGCAGGACAATTGATTCAAAAGGAACTGTCAGGTGTTGTGCCGACTGTAAATTGTCAAACTCTTGAAAACGCAGTGAGGCATTCTTTGGACAAAACACAGCCGGGAGATATTGTTTTATTGTCCCCGGCATGCGCTTCGTTTGATCAATTCCAAAACTTTGAACATAGAGGCGCGTGTTTTAAGAGGATTGTCAATGGGCTATAAACGACAAGTCAGGCAAAGATTCAAAAGCGGTCAGACCAAAAAGACCAAATCAACAGCTGTTTTTCCACCCATCACAAGCGCGCATCCGCCTGATTGGATGCTGTTGTGTTTGACACTGAGTTTGGTGGTGTTTGGTTGGGTGATTTTGTATTCAGCAAGCGCTTTTGTGGCAGAAAGCCAATTCAATGACCAATATTATTTTGTCAAAAAACAAATATTGTGGTCTGCTATTGGTCTGATGGGGATGTCTTTTGCTTTTCGTCTTAATCTGACCTTTTTTCAACGTTATTCATGGCCCATATTCTTATTGGCTTTGGTTTTATTGGGACTTGTGCTGGCTGTGGGGCATGAGGTGGCAGGGGCCAAGCGGTGGCTGCGTGTCGCTGGTTTTGGTGTGCAGCCTTCTGAATTTGCCAAAATTGCTGTTGTGTTATTGTTAGCAGATTATATTGACAGAAAAAAGAGCCAGATCGCCCATTTTTGGACTGGCTTTATGCCGCCGTTGGTTTTTACGGGGGTGGCGCTGGGGCTGATTCTTTTGGAGCGAGATGTGGGAACCCCTTTTTTAATTGCCATTGTGTCATTTGGAATGGTTTTTTTGGCTGGCGCCAAATATAGGCATTTGTTCAGAATTGTTATGATGGGCTTGCCAGTGTTATTGTGCGCCATTTTTTTGGTGCCGTATCGACGCGAGCGCATTATGGCTTTTCTGGATCCCTGGCAGCATGCGCAGGGAACAGGTTATCAGTTGGTTCAGTCATTATTGGCGCTTGGGTCTGGCGGTTTTTGGGGCCGAGGGTCAGGCGAGTCCACCATTAAAATGCACTATTTGCCGGAGACGCAGACAGATTTTGTGTTTCCTATTTTAGGAGAAGAGTTCGGGTTTTTAGGCGCAGTGATTTTGATCGGGGTTTTCTTTTTTCTTGTTTTACGGTGTACACAGGTGGCTTCTCGTGCGACTCATTCATTTGGTTTTATGGTGTCCGCTGGAGTGGGTTTTTTGCTCGGAGGACAGGTGTTGATTAACTTGGGTGTTGTCACAGGGCTTCTCCCCACAAAAGGAATGCCTTTGCCCTTTATCTCTTTTGGCGGGTCATCCATTGTGTCGATGTTGACGGCTGTTGGTCTTGTTTTAAACGTGTCCAGACAGCCGGGAAAACCTGTGATGCGTTCAGTCAAAAAACCAATGTGGTAATTGAAAATTCGAATTTTGAGTTATTGTTTCTGTGTTTTGAATTTCGAGTTTAGGATTTCGAATTTTATTAGATAAGGAACAATGTATGCATATTTGCATAGCAGCCGGGGGGACAGGCGGGCATTTATTGCCTGGCGTGGCAGCGGCCAAGGCCCTGCGCGCGCAGGGCCACACAGTGCATTTTATTGTTAAAACTGATCGGAAATCTCAATCGTATTTGGCAGATGAGGGCTTTGCTTCATCTGCCTTTTTTTTTATGGGGATGCCCAGAAAGATTTCTTTGAAATTTTTTTCTTTTATTCTGTTTTCTATCATATCCTATAGCAATGCCAAGCGGGTTTTGAGAAGAGAAAAGCCTTCTGTTGTTTTGGGAATGGGCGGCTATTTTTCAGTGCCTCTCGGCCTTGCGGCTATTCGCTTAAAAACCCCTTTGGTGATTCATGAGCAAAACAGTTATGCCGGGCTGGCCAATAAATGGCTGTCTCGCTGGGCCGCTTCTGTGGCTGTGAGTTTTGAGCATACATTAAACTTGTCTTGTCCGATAGAAAAAATACATCACACAGGACTGCCGATCAGACCGGATTTGCATCCAGTGTCCGGTCATGATGCCAGAACAAAACTCGGTTTAGAGGCGAATCGCAGAACATGTCTTGTTTTTGGCGGGAGCCAGGGTGCGCAGTTCATTAATCAATTGATCATTGATTCTTTGTCCACCTCGTCGTCTGATTGGCAGTTTATTCACTTAACAGGACAAGATGAGTTGGAAAAAGTGAGGCAATTTTATGACAAGAATCATTTGCCGTGTTTTGTTCAGTCATTTTGGCAGGAGATGGGGTTGCTATACTCAGCGGCTGATTTTGTGGTGTGCCGCGCCGGCGCCAACACGGTGTTTGAGTTGTGCCGGATGGGCAAACGCGCTTTATTGATTCCCTATCCTTATGCCACAAATGCCCATCAGGAAAGCAATGCATTATTCCTTGAGAAGACCGGTTTAGGGCAAATGGTTTTACAGGAAAATATCACAGTGGAAAAATTTCAGGCGCTTCTCAATCAAATGCCGTCAGCCTCAGATCTTCGCATGGAAAATGAGTCGCGACTTCAAAATGTGCCGGATTTTATTCTGAACGCTTCCCACTGTTTGGCAGACCTTATTATTCAAACTGTCTCCACGTCCAAAACAGATCAGAAAGATCAGAAGAAATGAAACAGCCATTATCATATTTAAGGTTGGCGTCTGTGTTTTGTGTTTAAAATTCGGCTATTGTTTGATTATTGTATTTTGGTCATTGGTTATTATTTGGGTATTGTTTCTTGGAATTTGGGGTTTAATTTTACGGAGGTTGTGTGGAGAAGACGGATTTGATTTTGTTAACAGGTGTGTCAGGCTATGTGGGCGGACAGGTGCTGCGGGTTCTTCAAGACAGAGGGCAGTCTGTGCGGTGCCTGGTGCGGGATTTGAAGTCATTGCCTGATCATTTGACGCCGGGAACCGAGGTGTGTGGTGTGGATGTTTTGCATGGGGGGCACTTGAGCCATGCATTGCGCGGGGTTCATACGGCTTACTATTTTATTCATTCAATGTCGAGTGTCGGGGATTTTGAATCCGAAGATCGGCGCTGTGCGCGGAATTTTGCACGCGTGGCACGCGCTGCAGGCGTGAAACGTATTGTTTATTTGGGGGGACTGGGTGATGACAGAGGAGGCTTGTCTCCACACTTAAGAAGCCGGCATGAGGTGGGGGATATCCTGCGGGCATCCGGCGTGCCTGTAATTGAATTTCGGGCATCTGTGGTGATTGGCGCAGGCAGTTTGTCTTTTGAGTTGATCCGGTGTTTGGTGCAGAGACTGCCGATTATGGTGACGCCGCGCTGGGTCAATAATCCAACTCAGCCCATAGGGATTGATGATTTGCTGGGATACTTTTTAGAGGCATTGGATTTGCCAGAGGGGCAAGGTGGTGTTTTTGAGATTGGCGGACCGGATGTTGTGTCTTATGGCGAGCTTTTAATGGAATATGCACGGCAAAGACATGTGAAGCGGCTTCGTTTGCGCGTGCCGGTTTTGTCGCCGCGGTTGTCAGGCCTTTGGCTGAAGCTGGTGACACCGCGCTATGCCCGGGTGGGAGAAAAATTAATTGAAAGCTTGAGAAATCCCACTGTGGTGAAAGAGCATGCGGCACAGAATGTCTTTTCCATTCAGCCCCGTGGGATGCGGGAAACCATGGCCATGGCGTTGCGTGCTGAAGACCAACATTTTTTCAACAGCCATTGGACAGAAGTTTTTCGGCTGCATCGGAATTTGCTGAGGTGGGGCGGTGCTATTTTGGGGTCTCGAATTTTGGATTACCGGCGCATTTTTGTGCCTGTGCCTCCGAAAAAGGTTTTTGGCTTGATTGAGAGGATCGGCGGAAAAAACGGATGGTATTTTGGGGATGTGTTGTGGAAAATTCGGGGGTTATTGGATCGCTGGGTGGGCGGGCCTGGAATGCGCGGGCGGCGAGACGCGCATCATTTGCAGGTGAAGGATGTGGTGGATTTTTGGCGGGTGGAATATGTGGAACCAGGCCAAGAGCTTTTGCTGTTTTCGGAATTGAAATTACCAGGACGGGCATGGCTTCAGTTTGAGATTACACCGGAAAAAGGAGGCTGTGTGATCGGGCAAACAGCGCTTTATGACCCCATGGGGCCTATGGGTTTTTTAGCATGGTATATTCTTTTCCCTTTTCACAAGATTATTTTTTCAGGCATGATTCGCGCTTTGGCACGAAAAGCCATGAAAGAGGACAAAGCAGATGGATAAGTTTAAAATGGTGTCAAAATTTAGGCCTGCCGGGGATCAGCCGGACGCAATTCAGGAATTGGTGCGCGGGGTAAAAGCCCGGGAAAAACATCAAGTGCTTCTGGGTGTGACAGGAAGCGGCAAGACTTTTTCTGTGGCCAATGTGATAGCTCAAATCAATAAGCCTGCCCTTGTGGTTTCTCCGAATAAAATCTTGGCCGCACAGTTGTATGCTGAGTTGAAATCCTTCCTTCCTCATAATGCTGTGGAGTATTTTATCTCTTATTATGATTATTATCAGCCTGAAGCGTACGTGCCGCAGAGCGATACTTATATAGAAAAAGATGCTTCTATTAATGATCATATTGACCGATTGCGGTTAAAAGCCACAACTTCTTTGCTGGAGAGGCGGGATGTGGTGATTGTGGCTTCCGTGTCATGTATTTATGGTTTGGGCAGTCCGCAAGATTATAAGGAAATGTGCGTTTTTTTGAAAAAGGGAGACAAAAGAACCCGGGAGAATGTGCTTCAGTCCTTGGTGGATATTCATTATGAACGGAATGAAATGGAATTTTCACGAGGGAAATTTCGTGTCAAAGGAGATGTGATTGAGATCTTCCCGGCCTATTTGGAAACAGGGCTGCGCGTGGAAATGGATTTTGACCGGGTGGCGCGCATCCGGGAGATTCATCCGCTCACAGGAGAGGTGCTTTCTGAGAAAACCAAAACTTATGTGTACCCGGCCAAGCACTTTGTGACCACGCGGACGTCATTGGAACGCGCTTTGGGGGGTATTCAGGTCGAACTGTCTGAGCAGTTGGGGCATCTCAGGGAAAGGGGAAAGCTTTTAGAAGCGCAGCGATTGGAGCAGAGAACGCGTTTTGATATGGAAATGATGAATGAGATGGGGTTTTGTCATGGGATTGAAAATTATTCCAGACATATAGCCGGACGGAAGTCCGGTGAAAGGCCTGCTTGTTTGTTTGATTATTTTCCGGATGATTTTTTGGTGGTGGTTGATGAGTCTCATGTGACCATCCCGCAGATCAATGGGATGTATGAAGGAGACCGCGCGAGGAAGCAGGTGTTGGTGGATTATGGATTCCGCCTGCCGTCGGCATTAGACAACCGCCCTCTCAGGTTTCATGAATTTGAACATCTGGCGCAGCAGTTGATTTATGTGTCTGCCACGCCAGGCCCGTATGAATTGAAAAAAACGCATGGGACAGTGATTGAGCAGGTGATTCGCCCCACAGGGTTGGTGGACCCGGATGTGTTGATTCGTCCCATCAAAGGGCAAGTGACAGATCTGATTGAACGGATTCATGAAAGGGTTAAAAATAAGCAAAGGGTTTTAGTGACCACTCTGACCAAAAAAACAGCAGAGGATTTGGCGGATTATTTGAGCGGCAAAGGACTGAAGGTCCGGTATTTGCATTCTGATATTAAGGCTTTGCAGCGCGTGGATATCTTAAAGGATTTGCGCAAAGGGACTTTTGATGTGCTTGTGGGCATTAATTTGCTGCGAGAGGGGCTGGATTTGCCGGAAGTGTCATTGGTGGCTGTTTTGGATGCTGACAAAGAAGGGTTTTTGAGATCAGAAACCACGCTGATTCAAGTATGCGGCCGGGCTGCGCGGCATGTGAGCGGTCAGGTTGTCTTATATGCGGATAAAATGACTGGTTCTATGGAGAGGGCTTTGAAAGAAATGAGTCGGAGGAGGTCAATGCAGGAAGAATATAACCAGACGCATAGGATTACGCCTAAAAGTGTGGTGAAGGCTGTTCATGAATTGGAAGAATTTCAATACAAAACCAAGGAATCAGGGTTAACAGGTGTTTTTCGTGATGCCGGAGAACGTTATTTGACGCGGAAGGAACTGCCTCATCTGGTTAAAGATCTTGAGAGTCAAATGAAGCAAGCCGCTGATGCCTTGGACTATGAATTGGCCGCTGTGATCAGAGACAAGTTGTTTGAGGTCAAAGAAATGATGGTGAAAAAAGACACAGACCGAAGACCAAAGACCACAGACCACAGACCACAGACCAAAGACCAAAGACTAAAGACTAAAGACTAAAGACTAAAGACTAAAAGCATGGGTCAGGACATAGGAGTTGGGTGTCAGGTGTTTCGTATGATGATGTGTATGGTTTTTAAGTCTTCGGTCTTTGGTCTGTTTTATTCAAACATATTGTCTGAGAATTCATCCATGATTTTGACGATTTTTGGCAGGCATTTTTCAAAGGCTTTAACCACTTTGGGGTCAAAATGTTTTCCAGAACCTTGCTTGATAATGCGGAGAGCGTCTTTGATGTGAAAAGGGGGTTTGTAACACCGGCGCGAAGTGAGTGCATCAAACACATCCGCCAGTGCCACAATGCGGGCTTCCAAAGGGATTTCTTCGCCCCTTAGCTTTTGGGGGTAACCGCTGCCATCCCATTTTTCATGATGAGAACGGGCAATACGCGAGGACATTTGGATGAGTTCATTTTCAGAATCTTTGAGAATGTCTGCTCCGTAAATGGGATGCTTTTTGATTTCTGACCATTCTTTTTCATTCAGTTTGCCTGGCTTTTTGAGAACAGAATCAGATATCCCCAGCTTTCCAATATCGTGCATGGGACTGGCCATGAGTATGCTTTGGGCCCATTCTTTTGGCATGCCCATGGCTGATGCCAAAATGGCTGAATACCGGCTCATGCGCTCCAGATGATTGCGGGTGTCTCTGTCTTTGAATTCTGCGGCTGCGGCCAAACGAAAAATAGTGTCTTTTGCGGCTGTTCTGATGTCTTCATAGAGTTGGGCGTTTTCAATGGCAGTGGCTGCCTGCTCTGCGAACACAAAAAGAATTTTTTCGTCGTTAACGGTGAAAGAAGTTGATTTTTTGTTCAGAACTTGAAAGGCTCCGATGATTTCTCCTTTGTTGTTGGACATGGGTGCTGTGAGGAGGTTGCGGGTATGGTATCCTGTTCTTTTATCAACGTCCGGGTTAAAGCGCGGGTCTCTGTACGCATTGGCAATATTGATGATGCGTCCGCGCGAAACTGTTTCACCGACTATGCCTGTGTTGGCAGGCACGCGAATGATTTGCTCGCCAGAGGCCATTCTTGACCATAATTCGTTGTTGTTTTTGTCCAGAAGAAAAACAGTGCAGCGGTCAGCGCGGAGAACACTGCGGGCCACTTCGACCAAGAGTTTGAGAAGGGAATCAAGCTCTTTTTTGGCAGAGATTTTTTTGGCGTAATTTAACAAGAGGGAAAGCCGCCGGCGCCATTCTCTGAGTTCCAAAATCTCTTGCTGCATTTTGGCTGGCTGTGGTTTTTTGTTTTTGTGAGTGTTGTTTTTTTTCGCCCGCATAAGTGAATAGATTTTACAAAATTTTTTTTAAAATATGAATTTGTATATATAATTAATATAATAAATTCACATCACGAAAAAGAAACAAAATATAAGTTTTGATTTGAGAGGCAGGATGAACCATGATGAAGATTAAGCCCGGCCGGTCTTATCCCTTGGGGGCCACATGGGATGGATTGGGCGTTAATTTTGCCATCTTTTCCGAGCATGCTGAACGTGTTGAATTGTGTTTGTTTGATGAGCGGGATGCCGTGTCAGAATCTTTGCGGATTCCCATGCCGGAAAGGACTGATATGGTGTGGCATTGTTATTTGCAGGATGTGCGGCCGGGTCAGCTGTACGGATACCGGGTGTACGGGCCTTATGGGCCAGAATCCGGCCACCGATTCAATCCCAATAAGATTGTTCTGGACCCATATGCCAAAGCCATTTGCCGGACAGGTGTTTTGGGGGATGATTCTTTTGGCTATGTGGTGGGTGATGAAGAAGAGGATTTGTCTTTTGATGAACGTGACAATGCTGTTTCGGCGCCTTTGGCCGCTGTGATTGATCCTTCTTTTACTTGGGGCAGCGACAGATTCCCGCAAACACCGTGGGAAAAAACCATTATATATGAAATGCATGTCAAAGGCTTCACAAAGCTTCATCCCCTGGTGCCAGAAAAATTACAGGGAACTTACGCGGGTTTGACGTGTGAACCAGTGATCCGGTACCTCAAGGATTTGGGGGTCACTGCGGTGGAGCTCATGCCGGTGCATCATTTTGCAGAGAACCGGTTTTTGACGGAAAAAGGGTTAACAAATTATTGGGGGTATAACACGCTTTCCTATTTTGCGCCTCATCTTCCTTATGCCAGCACAGACATTCCTTTGGAATCCGTCAGAGAATTCAAGATGATGGTCAGAGCGTTTCATGAGGCCGGGATAGAAGTGATTTTGGATGTGGTGTACAATCACACGGCAGAGGGAAGTCATTTGGGTCCGACGATGTCTTTGCGGGGGATTGACAATGCGTCTTATTACAGATTGGGGAAAGACAAACGATACTATTCTGATTTTACGGGTTGCGGCAATACATTAAACATGCAGCATCCGCGTGTGCTCCAGCTGGTCATGGACAGCCTGCGGTATTGGGTGGTGGAAATGCATGTGGATGGATTTCGTTTTGATTTGGCCAGTGCTTTGGCCAGAGAACTGCATGATGTGGATAAACTGGCTTCTTTCTTTGACATTATCCACCAAGACCCTGTTATTTCCCGGGTCAAACTGATTGCTGAACCTTGGGATTTGGGCGAAGGGGGATACCAAGTGGGCAATTTCCCTGTGGGATGGACGGAGTGGAACGGCAAATACCGGGACACTGTGCGCCGTTTTTGGAAAGGAGACGGAGACACTGTGTCGGAATTTGCCACTCGTTTGGCCGGGAGCAGTGATTTGTATGAACACAGCGGCCGCCGGCCTTATGCCAGTATTAATTTTGTCACATGTCATGATGGGTTTACATTGAATGATTTGGTCAGTTACAATGAAAAGCACAACAAAGACAATGGAGAAGGAAATAGAGACGGTGAAAATCACAACAACAGCTGGAACTGCGGGGTAGAAGGCGCAACAGACAATCCCATGATCAAAGCATTGCGGGAGAGACAAAAGCGCAATTTTATGATGACGCTTTTTTGTTCTCAAGGCGTTCCCATGATATGTGCCGGGGATGAAATCAGTAAAACACAAAGAGGCAATAACAATGCTTATTGCCAGGACAATGAGATCAGCTGGCTGAATTGGGAATTGAGCAAAGAACAGCACAATATGTTGGAGTTTACGCGGAAGGCCATTCAGGTGTGGCATGATTATCCGGTGTTGAGACAATCCAAGTTTTTCCGGGCAAGGCGTGTGATCAGGGGCGATGAAGTCAGCAATTTTATTTGGCTGGATCCTGCGGGGCAGGAAATGACGGATGAGGCCTGGAATGCAGGGTTTGTGCGCTGTTTGGGCGTGCAGATGCGGGGGGATTTGATTGAAGATCTGGATGAAGACGGCAACCGGATTGTGGGAGACACAATCCTTCTGCTGTTGAATGCGCATCACGAATCCATTCTATTCACTCTCCCGCCGTTGGAAATGGATCAGCAGTGGGAGCGCGTTTTGGACACAGCGCATCCGGACGGCCCGCGCCGCCGTATCCGCCAAGGCGTGAAGTTTGATTTAAGGGGCCGGTCCATGGCGCTTTTGCGTTTGTTTAGAAAAATAAAAACCGCCGAAGAATTATAAACTGAAAATGTGTGAATAAGGGAAATGGGGTAAGAGATGAAGTTTCGAAAAGAATTGCTTATGGCTTTAAAGGAGGACAAAGCCTGGGGTGATGTCACAGGCCGGTTTTTTATTCCTGCAGAACAGACAGCTTGTGCCTGCATCAAGGCGCAGCAGGCAGGTGTTGTGTCCGGGGCCTCTGCCGCCGCAGATGTTTTTCGTCTGAGAGACAAGCGTTGTCAAACAAAGGTGCGAGTAAAAGATGGGTGTGCTGTTCGAAAAGGACAGG
>JANQER010000199.1 GCA_028278255.1 Elusimicrobiota bacterium
TCTGTCATTTCACCCGCATCCACACGGCCATTGTCATTCGCGTCATTCCACACTTCTTGTGTGCCCCAAGACCGGCTTGAGCCATCAGCGCCTATTAAAATCCCATCTTTGTATTGATAGGTGGTGATGCTTTCTGTGTAAGAGTACCCATGTGATGATGGATCCAAAATCAATCGGCCCGTGCTCCCATCCACAGCCCATGTTTGGGCTTTTGATTGCAGCACCTGGACCTGGCCCATGATCACTGTATAATCCTGTGTGGTAAAAGTGTAAGTGGGTTTATTCACCATCTCATCATCTGTGCGCTCCCCATCCCGGTTCTTGTCATTCCACACAGTCTGGTTGGACCAAGAACTCACAAAACCTGTGGCGCCTGAAAGCTTGCCGTCTTGATAAGTATAATGTGTCACACTGACGGACTTGGTATAACCATCTGCCATTCTGTCAGTGATCATGGTGCTTTCATCACCTGACACAGCCAATCCCCATGTGGTGGACACACTGGTCAGCACCTGGGCCTGGCCATTGATCACTGTGTAATCCTGAACCGTGTAAGTGTAAGTGGGCTTATAAACCCATTTCCCCTTTTCATTCACCCCTGAATAGGTGTAAGTGTCTGTGTCAATCCCGGCATCGGTTTTGGTTTCTTCCACAATGGTTTTGTTCCATTCACCTGTTTCCACATTGAATTTATGTGTTTCTTTGACATGGCCTTGCTGCGGCCGGTCTGTGTCAGTGACCACTGTCCACCAGCCGTCTGCGCCCTGCGCAGCCGTCATCATAATTTCCGTGCCGTCTTCCAATGTCACTTTTTTCACCCACATATTGCCTTGTTTTTCCCATCCGTTTTCCTCTGAAGGCACTTCAAAATCACCGTCCTGGTCATCCCAGACTTTTTGATTGGACCAGGTTTGGCTTGTACCGGTGGCATCCACCAATGCGCCTCTGGCATTGTAAATATAATTTGTCACAGTCACTGTTTTGGAATAGTTCTCATTGTTCGGATCAGTGATCACAGCCCCGTTTTCACCCGGTTCTGTTTGCGTGAGCGTGACAGACGCGGAACGAATCACCTGGGCCTGGCCGAAAATAATGGCATAGGTGTTGGTGGTCACTGTTCTGGTCGGACGGGACATGCGCTCATGCGCCTCAATCACGCCGTCTGCATTCTCATCATGCGCCACCATTTGATTGGCATACGTGGTGCTGGATCCGGTGGCGCCTGTGAGAATACCGTCTTTGCTGTACGTGTAACGCGTACGGCTGATCGTGTAGGAATAGTGCTGGTCATGCGGATTGGTGATGCGGTTGCCCTGCGCATCAGCCGCCCATGTGGAAGACACAGAGCTGGTCACTTTGGCCTGTCCCCACTTCACCACATACCGGCTGGACCCGGATGTGTATGATTTCCTGAGCACCATTTCAGTGTCCGGATTAATCATCCCGTCAAAATTCATGTCATTGCCCACTGTTTGAGACGACCAAGTCCGGCTGGTGCTGGAGGCGCCTGTTAACTGGCCGTGCGCAGAATAATGATATTTGGTGGTGGACACTGTTTTGGAATACCCGTCCACATTGGGATTTGTGATGATCCGGTTGTTTTCCATGATATAAGTGGTTGAGCGGGACTTCACCACCTGGGCCTGGCCCATGATAATCCGGTAAGTGTTTGTGGTGGTGGTGCGGGACGGTTTTTTCACATAACCGCCCTTTTGGTTCACACCTGAATCAAATTTTTCACTGATCACCACTTTGTCAGAATATGTTTTTCTTGGTTCATCTGTTTCCGCCCCAGTGGTGGACTCACGGCCAATGCCGCCTATTGGCCCGGCAGTCACAGGACGCGTGGTTTTCTTCTCGGACGGAGGCCCCATAACCACAGTATGAGACTCCCAGCGGCCGCTGGCTGTATCAAATCTGACAGTGATTATTTCAGTGACCCCGCTGTTGTCCGGATGAATTTTCTCGGTTTTCATTTCCCATTCATAATCCGCTCCCTCTCCCAGCTTATAAGCGGTTTTCTTGATCTCAGTTCCGTCTTTCAAAATCTCTTTCTTTTCCCACCGGATCACATTTCCGGCGCTGTCTTTAATGGGTGTCCATCCGCTGGCTTCAGAAGGAACCGGAAGCTTGCCGTCCGGATCATGCCACACATCCTGTGTGGCTGTGGTGGTGCTGCTGCCTTTGGCATCTGTCAACTGACCCAAATCATTATAAGTATACCGTGTGGTGGATCTGGTTCTGGACACAGTGGTGCCGCCTGCTGAGGTGGTTGAAGAAGTGCTTGACCGGACCACCTGGGCCTGGCCCCAAATAATATCATAACGGTTCCTGGTGGTGGACCGGGTCACTTCCTGAATGCGTTTGCCTCTGTCCATGATCCAGGTTTTGCTGGTGCTGGTGGAGGAACCTGTGGCGCTTATCAATTGCCCCAAATCATTGTATTTATAGTTTGTGGTTGACCGGGATGTGGTGGTGGTGGGACCGGCTTTTGTGGTGGAACTTGTCACAGCGCGTGATATCACAGCCTGGCCCCAGCGGATGTCATATTTATTGCGTGTACGGGATGTTGTCTTTTGCGTGACTGTTTCATTGCTGTCCCAGCGGCCGTCGCCATCTGCGTCATTCCAC
Source organism: Elusimicrobiota bacterium (assembly GCA_028278255.1). Classification (GTDB taxonomy): domain Bacteria; phylum Elusimicrobiota; class Elusimicrobia; order FEN-1173; family FEN-1173; genus JANQER01. Next base: position 2,632 of record JANQER010000199.1, read on the forward strand.
ACGTCAGATGTGGTGGTGGACGTGGATCGGCCCTTGGCATCAGCGAGCTGGCCTTTTTCATTATACATATAAATGGTATGCCCTTTGGAACGCATGGTGGTGGCAGGGGTTTTGGAATAAGATTCTGTTTCTGATTTCAGCACCACTGCCTGGCCCCATTGCATGCCATAATGATTGGTGGTGGTTGTGGTGGTGATTTGGGTGACAGTGGTTTTTTGATTGGGATTGTCTCTGTCATCAATTTTGCCGTCGCCATTGGTATCAGCCTGGGTCAGCACATCATTTTCAGAAGTGGATTTTGTCATACCTGTGGCGCCTGCCAATTGGCCGAATTCATTATACACATAATCTATTTCAGAATGGGAAGTGGTTCTGGAAGCCCCGCTTTCGCTAGTGGAATCTGTCACAGCACGGACCACCACAGCCTGGCCCCAAACAACGTCATAGGTGTTTATGGTGCGTGATGCGCTGGTCTGATACTTAGTGGTTTTTTTGTGCTTCACAGCTGTGCGGCTGGTACTGGAAGATTCACCTTTGGCATCAGACAGCTGGCCTTGTGCATTATAAAAATAAATCACCCATGAATCACTGGTGCTGGTGGTGGCGCCTGAAGCGGTTTCAGAATGCGTGTCACTGCGCCATATGGCTGCCTGGCCATTCACCACCATGTATTGGTTAATGGATTCCGAGGTTGTGACGGAGACAGTCCCGTCACTGTTTGTGGTGCGTGTGGTGCTTTGAGATGTGCTGTCATCCACGGTTTCCAACTGGCCGAATTCATTGTAATGATAATCCATGGAGGATGTGGTTTCTGTGACAACAGCGGCCTCTGTGGGAAGTTCTGTGTTGGGATCAAAAGTGTCATAACCGGAATAGGAAACGGATGCGGTGTCTGCATGCACCACCACTGCCTGGCCATTGATCACCTCGTATTCATTGTCCGTATGGGACACAGCAATGCTCACATTCTCTCTTTGACCGTCAGGCACGCCGTCCTTGTTTTCATCCAAATCCGTGAGAACCTTGGTGTAAGTGATGCTGTCTGAATGTCCTTCGGCATCATCCAGCTGGCCCAATTCATTGTAAGAGTATTTTACATAAGATTCTGTGAGGGTATAATTTCTGGCATCTGCGGGCATGCCGTCTGCATCCTGATGAACAGGTTCACCATTCGCGTCCATGGCATAACCTGCATAACTGTATGTCGTAGTGGTTGTATAGTCCACCACAGCCTGGCCCCACACAATTTTATACACATTTTGTGACACTGCCCTGGCAATGGAAATGGTGCCGTCACTGTTGAGAGTGCGCGTCACACTGATGGTGGGGCTGGCAATCACACTCTCCAGCCGGCCCAGTTCATCATAATTATAATCCATTTGGCTGTCAGTCACTGTGGTCACAGCGCCTGACACAGTTTCAGAATGCGTGGTGGCCACATCCACCACAGCCTGGCCCCACACAATTTTGTACGTGTTGTCTGTGTGTGATGTGGTCACGCCATCCACCAGCTCTCTGGTATCAGGCGACCCATCACCGTCAGTGTCTTGATCCTGCCACACCAAACCATGGGTTTCAGAATCCGAATAACCTTCAGCGCCAATGAGCTGGCCTGTGATCTCATCATAGGTATAATCCACAAATGATGTGGTTGATGTGTAAGTCACGGCATCAGAGGGAAATCCATTGTCATCTTGATTCAAAGGTTCATTGTTGTCATTCAGGGCAAATCCGGAATAATTCATGCTGCGGGTTGTGGAATCATTCACCACAGCCTGGCCCCACACAATATCATAAGTGTTGTAAGCTTCGGCATAAGACATAGACATTGTGCCGTCGGCATTGCGCGTCCAGGTCTTGGTGACAGAAGTGGGCGGCATATCCTCGCCCAGAACCGATGTCATATCATCTGCAGGCAAAACCCCAATCAATTGCCCCAATTCATTATAATCATAGACCAGCACAGATCGTGATTCCGTGTACACACCGGCATTCAACGGAATACCATTGTCATCTTTGTCTGTAAAAGCAGAATAAGACCGGGTGGTGGTGTCTGATCGCAGCACCTGCGCCTGACCCCACACCACAGTGTATAAGTTAATGGTTTCTGACATGGAAATGGATGTGGTGCCATCCACATTGGAGGTATATGTGGTGCTGGAACTGTTTCCGTCAGCTTCAATCAATTGACCCCATTCATTGTATGTATAATCCGTAAAAGACTCGGATGTTGTTTTGGAAGCGCCGGACACACTCACAGAATTTGTGGCGGCTGTGTCCACCACAGCCTGGCCCCAGACAATGTCATAAGTATTGACTGTGTGTGTGTATGTTTTTTGATATTGGGTTTCATTCTCATCCCATGAACCGTCTTCATTTTCATCATTCCACACTTCTGTGGTGGTGTTGGTCACAGTGCCGTCTGATGAGCCTTTGGCTTCCACCAGCTGGCCGAACTTATTGAACCGGTAAAGAGTGGCTGATGTGGTTTCAGACACTGTCACAGCATCCGCAGGATGACCTTCTTCAAACAGCGCATTCCCCTCATCATCGTAAAGAAAATCAATATGCATTGGTTCATTGTTCTCATTCATTTCGTACCCGGAATAGCTGTAAGACTTGGTGGCAGCATAAATCACCTGCGCCTGGCCCCAGAACACGTCGTATTGGTTTTTGGTGTAAGATTGAGACAAAGACACAGTGTTGTCACTGTTTGTGGTCCGGGTATTGCTTTTTGAAAATCCTTTGGCATCAAACAATTGGCCCAGTTCATTGTAAAAATAATTCACTTCGGAATGGGAGGTGGTCACAGACGCCCCGGATGTGGTGGTGGAATCTGTCACAGCCATATCAATCATGGCCTGGCCCCACACAATCACATATTGATTCACAGTTTTCGAATGCGTGTGCTGGACAACAGTTTCTCCTTCATTCAAGACCTCAGTCCAGCTGTCAGAAACGGTCTCGCCTTTGGCATCATACAACTGCCCGTCTTCATTGTAAAAATATTCCGTCCAAGACTCGGAATGACTGGTGGTCACCCCGGCCTGAGAATCCGTGACTGTATCAGCACGGCTTATCTGTGCAGTGCCCAGTACAATTACATATTCATTATCTGTGTGCGAGGTTTGTATGGATTCAGTGCCGTCAGCATTCCGGTTCCAAGACGTGCTGTCAGAAGAACCGCCGGCATCAATCAATTGGCCGAATTCATTGTAAACATATTCCACAAAAGACGTGCTTTCCGAATAATTGGCAGCATCTTCCGGCTGAGGGATTTCATTTTCTCCCAAAAGATCCATGTCATAACCGGAATAATTGCGCGATGTGGTGTCTGCCCGCACCACCAAAGCCCGTCCCCACTGGACAGCATACGTGTTCACGGATTCAGAAGCGGCAATGGTGGTGGTACCGTCAATATTGCCTGTGAGCGTGATGCTGGAAGAGGACCCGCGCGCATCCACCAGCTGTCCCACTGTGTTATAAATATTGATCATGGTGCTGAATGTGGTGGTGGTGGCTGATCCCGCATCCGTAATGGAATGCGTGTCAGAGGCGTTCACAACAGCCTGGCCCCAAATCACATCATAGGTGTTGGTGGTGTGGCTGTAATTCACAGACGTGACTGTGCCGTCGCTATTAATGGTTTGTTCTGTCATGTCCGTGTAACCATCAGCCGACAACACCTGGCCGAATTTGTTGTAATCATAATTCACCACACTGTAAGACCAGGATGTTTTTGTGCCGCTGGTGGTCTGAGAAGACGTTGTGGCACGCGCCACCACTGCTTGGCCGGCTCTCACTTCATACCGATTGTCTGTGTGTGACACTGTGGTTTCTTCAGAAGTTTCACCCAAATCCCAAATGCCATTATTGTTCACATCATTCCACACCTGATTGACACTGGTGCTGTCAGAAGAACCTGTGGCATACCGCAGCTGGCCCAGACTGTTGTATATGTAATCCACAAAAGAAACGGTTTCTGAAAAATTCGCTGCATCCACGGGCCTGCCTTGTGCATCTATATGAACCGGGGAACCATTGTCATCCGTTTCATATCCGCTGTAATTGGTGCTTGTGGTGGTGGCATGATCCACCACAGCCTGGCCCCATTTGGTGTCATATTCATTGACTGTGTGCGCATAAGACAGCGTCACAGTGCCGTCTTCATTGATGGTTCGGGTCACACTGTCTGAATAACCTTCTGCATCCGCCAGCCGGCCCAGCTCATCATAGGCATTGTCCACAACAGACACTGTTTCTGTGATATTCACGGCATTTGTGGGAATGCCGTCTTGGTCGGTTTCCGTATAACCGGAATAAGAGTAAGAAGTTGTTTGTGACACATCAGCCACAGCCTGGCCCCAGATCACACGGTAATTGTTTTCTGTCAAGGATGTGGTAATGGTTTCCACTTCCCTGACATCTTCAGGATCATCGCCGTTTTCCACGTCAATCACACCGTCATTGTTTGTGTCATTTTGTGTCCACACTTTGGCGCGCGTCATGCTTTCTGTGCGACCAGTGGCAGAAACGACCTGTCCAAAATCATTAAAAGCATAATCAACAAAAGACACACTGATGGTATAAGTCACAGCATCAGTGGGCATGCCATTCTCATCGGCATTCACAGGATTGCCCTGGTTGTCTGTTTCATAGCCTGCATATGTTTCACTTGTGGTTTCCGAGCGAACCACCATGGCCTGGCCCCATGTCACGGCATATCCATTAATGGTTTCTGACACAGCCAGGGAAACTGTCCCATCCATGTTCAAAGTTTTGGTGGTGCTATTTGAAGAACCAGAGGCCTCTATGAGCCGGCCGAATTCATCATAAGTATTCTGCACCAGGGATTGAGTGGTGGTGGTTGTGGCCCCGGCATTGGTTTCTGATTCCGTGGCAGAAGACAAAGCCACTGCCTGTCCCCACTTCACCACATATTGATTGTCTGTTTTGGATGTGGTCACAGTGACTGTGCCGTCACTGTTTTGCACACGCGTGGTGCTGGTGCTGTCCACATCACTGGGAATCACGCCTGTGATCTGGCCGAATTCATTGATCTCATAAGCCATCACAGAATGAGACACAGTGGTGGTGGCGCCTGCATGAGTGGTGGAATCAGTCGTGGCTTTGACCACAACTGCCTGGCCCCATTTCACCTCATAAATATTTCGAGTGGTTGATTCAGTGACCTGCTCAACTGTTTCATTCACATCCCATACGCCGTCTTCATCCAAATCATTCCATACCCGACTGTAACTGGTGGTTTTGGATTGGCTTTGGTTTTCATCCACACCTGTGAGCTGGCCTTGACCGTTGTATTCATTGACCACAGTGGATTCTGTGTGCGTATAATTGGCACAATTGTCTTTGTCAGGGATCAACAAATTCCCTTGTGCATCATAAGCCGCTTCATAACCGGAAAATGTATCAGACACAGTGGAAGATTTGAGGACAATGGTTTGACCGTTGACAACAGCATACTCATTCTGCGTCACAGACTGCGTGATGGTCACAGTGTCATCAGCATTGGTGGTGTACGTGGTGCTCTCTGTGTAACTGTTTTCAGGATTCACGCCCGTTAACTGGCCTTTGGCATTGTAAAGATTGGATATCACAGACTTGGTTTTGGTGTAAGTCACACAATCATCAGAGGCGGGCAAGCGGTCGCTGCCAAACACATCTGTGTCATAACCTGAAAATGTGTGCGACTCTGTGACAGATGTCAAAGCCAAGGCCTGGCCCCAGCGCACAGTGTAATCATTGGTGGTGGATGACACAGTGATCTGATCCACTGTTTCCCCTTCATCCCACACACCGTTTTCATTCACATCATTCCACACTTCTGCAAAACTAGTGCTCTTGGTAAAACTCTTGTCTTTGTCCACGCCAATCAATTGGCCCAGCTCATTGTATTGATTGACCACCACTGATTCTGTCTGCGTGTAATTCACGCAATCATCTTTATCAGGCAAAGACACGCTGGTGTCACTGCCCTGAGAAAACCATTCTGTGTCTTTCAAATCATCCTGGCTGTATCCGGAAAATGTCTCAGAAGTGGTGGAAGAGGACAAAGCCACTGCCTGTCCCCAGCGTATGTCATATTCATTGGTTGTATTGGATTTTGTCAGAACCACTGTGCCATCTGCGTTTCGGGCATAGGTCATGCTCTTTGTATAGGATTGATCTGCGTCCACGCCTGTGAGCTGGCCGAATTCATTGTATTGATTCACCAGCACGGATTCTGTTCTTGTGTAATTGGTGCAGTTGTTTTTGGTGGGCACGCCTGTGTATCCTGAAAAAGTCTCTGACGTGGTCACAGCTTTGGTCACCACAGCCTGGCCCCATTGCACATGATATTCATTTTTTGTCCGTGACACAGTGATTTGCTCCACTGTGCCATTGACCTCATCCAACACGCGGCTCACATTTGTGCTTTCTGAATAGCTGGCCTCTGGATCCACCCCAATCAATTGACCCAAATCATTATAAATATTTTTCACCACTGATTTGGACTTGGTGTAATTGGCACACTCTTCTTTGGACGGCAGAACCAGCTTTCCCTGCGCGTCATAT
>JANQER010000306.1 GCA_028278255.1 Elusimicrobiota bacterium
AACAATGCCCTGCTGGCTGACCCGCCCGGCCCGGTTATTCTGACTTTTTGGGACAATGCCTCAGGCATGGATGAATCCGGCTCTGTTGCGGGCGCTCAGGTGATCAGAAACCCGGGCAGCCATCCGGTGTCCGGGGAATGGGACGATTCTGTTCAGGATCAACTGACTTTTGTTCCGCAGGACCCATGGGCAGACGGCGCTTATACTGTGACTGTGCCGGCCAGGGACGCTGTGGCCAACACTGCTTCTTATGGGATTTATTTCACGCTGGACACAATTCCGCCGGCCATGCCCCTTGTGGATTCTGTGGATACTCCTGTGAATAACCCCAATCAAACGTTCACAGGCACAAAAGAAGCCCACAGTTCCCTCTGGATCAATGGGTCACAGGCCATTCCCGTAAATGTGCAAACCACCTGGACCCATGCCGTGTACCTGAGCCCGGGGGACAATATCTATCAAATTTTCTCCAAAGACCTGGCCGGCAATGTCAGTTTGTCCACTTCCACAAGCATTGTTTTTGATGATATCTCTCCACATCCTGTGGATAACCTTGTGATTAACTCTGAAGGCCCTGGTACAACCCTGACGTTTGACTGGACAGGCTATGATGAAACCGCTCAAGGGGATATCCATCACTACAATATCTATATGCAGGAACAGTCATATACAGAGGTGAGTGAGGCTGTGCCAGTCACTGCGCTTGTGCCAAAAGGCACCTTTACCAAGACCATCACCGGACTAGACAGGGGCGCCACCTATTACTGTGCTGTTGTGGCTGTGGACAATCTGGGCAATTATGATTCTGCTGTCTCACCGGTTCAGGCTGTGCCGCAGGACACTGTGCCGCCTGAAAACCCCGCGGGTTTGAGCGTGGACTCATTTGAAAACAGTCTTATTTTTCATTGGACAGTCTCAGCAGACACTGAGGGGGACCTGTCCGCTCAAAAGCTGTATTTTAATAATGATGACACAGGCCTTGTGCTGGAGAAAACAGTGCAGGAATATCAGGCCCAAAACCTTTTAAAAGCAGCGCAATATCCTGTGCGCATCACGTCTGTGGACAATGACGGGAATGAGTCATCAGGACTTGAGGGAACAGGCATCACGCTTTTGGATAACCCGGCAGTCATCACTGTGGACCCGCAAAGCGGGTACGCTGTCTTGGAATGGCACGCATCAGAACCTGCGGCTTATGTGAAAAAATACAATATTTATGCGGGCACAGAGGATTACGCGCATATCACAGGCCAGACCCCGCGGTTAAGCGTGACAGGCTTGTCTGCCAATCTGTCCGGACTCCAAAACAACACTACCTATTATATAGCCGTGACAGCCGTGAACCTGTCTGACGGGGAAAACCCGCAGGTTCAAACCCGCACAGCTTATCCCGCGCCTGACACATCCGGCCCTCAAATAACAAGCCTGTCCTGGAACAGCGCTGACTTGATTGATGGGACAGTGATTCAAAAACCCGGTGTCATCACAGCTGCCGGTCAAGACGCGTCAGGCTTGTCTTTGGCGGAATTTTTGCTTGACGGCCAAACCCTGTGCCAAAACACCTCAGGCGGGCCGGTCTTTTCTTGTGCATTTGACCCGGCTGAAACCAATGACGGATCCCATGTGCTGGCTGTTGATCTTTATGACACACTGCAAAACAAAACCCGGATTCAAAGAACAATAACAGTGTCATTGGCTCTGCCTGAAGCGCCTGTTTTAACCGCGCCCGGCGATCAAGCGCTTTTCAATGCCCCGCATGTGCAAATGCAGGGCACAGCCGGGAAAAACACAGAGATTATTTATTATGTGAACGGCTCTTCTCAAGCTGCTTCCCAAACAAACACCCAGGGTGTGTTCAGCAGCCGGGTTCTCCTGCAGGAAGGAGACAATGTCTTAGCAGTGACAGCTTCCAACCGGGCCGGGGCAAGCCCTCTCTCAAATGCCGTGACTGTGACCTTGGACACATCCATCCCGTCAGCGCCCGGCAGTGTGCGCGCAGAATCCGGGGCCAATGGCGTGGTCCGCGTGTCCTGGCAGGCGCCTGTGAACGCAGAGATCAAAGGGTACAATATATACAGAACACTGTCCCCGGCGCCTGAAGGCTCCCCTGTTGATCCTGACGCAAAAATCAATGCCTCTCCGGCTGCGGACACATTTTTTCAAGATCTCACGCCTGAGGATGGCGTGTATTATTACAGGGTCACGGCTGTGACTTATGCAAACAATGAATCTGACCCTTCGGATGAGGCGGGCGCTGAATCAGACAGTGTGATGCCGGCTGTCACAAACATTGATTACTTCCCGGAAGGCGCCTATGACCCTGACACGGGCCGCATGTCATCCGGCATGGTGGATCTGGTGGTGTACATGTCTGAACCCCTGTCTGTAAAGCCGTTTTTCAGCCTCACGCCTGAAGCCGGCATGCCTTTGCCTGTGGAACTTTTCGTGACCACCAGTCCGGTTGTGTACACCGGACGATTTGAAATCACGCCGCAAACACCCGCAGGCACAGCCTATGCTGTGTTTTCCGGACGCGACCAAGCCAACAACCGCGGCACGGAAATTCTGTCAGGCAGCAGCATCAAGATAGACACCCGGGGACCAAAAGTCATTCGTATTGATGTCGCGCCTCAGCCGCCCATACAAAACAATGAACAAACCCCTGTCGGGATCACTGCTGAAATTGAACTGGATGAACCCGTGCCCGGCGCCTCAAGCATTTCTTTTTCTTACTCTCTTTCCGGCCATCCGGATGTGTATGGCATCCTCCCTCTGTCCGATATCCAATATCCGGCCTCCATCATCAACGTCTCTTTTGCTCTTCCGTCGGATGCCGGCCTGAGCGCGCCTGAAACCCTGTCTTTCATCTATTCCGGCACAGATGACTTGGGCAACACCAACACAAAAATACATGTTGATGTGCTGAATGAATTTGAAGTGTACCAAGGGGATCTGCCGTCTCTGCCTGTGCCCGCTGGTTTGCAAGCTGTGTCACAAGCCCGCGGAAAAATCCAGCTCACCTGGACCCCTGTGCCTGACGCCGCAGACTACCAAATCTACCGCCAAGCCCCCGGCGAATCTGAACTCACCGAATACACAAGATTTACCAATAACCAATTACCAATTACCAATTACGATCAATTAGAATTTATAGACTCCCCGATTATTGAAGGCAATTACATCTATTCAATCTCTTCCATCCGTCAAATAAACCAGCAAGAAAGCCTCTCCAATCAATCTCAGCCGGTCTCATGTATGTCTGATGCCTCTTCTCCCAATGCGCCTCAAAATTTAACACTGGCCCTGGCCTCCAATGGCATCCAAATCCAATGGACAGCGCCTGTGCCATACACAGAACCAGTCACCTATTTTGTATACCGAAGTTCAGACGACCAAATCACTTCTGTTGACAACATGAACCCCATAATCCCGCCTGTGGACAAATTGGGCGGGGAAATCCTGGCCGGCAAAGGCGTGGATGTGTTCTCTCTTGTGGACCCTTCCCCCTCTATGAACGACCACTGTTACGCTGTCACAGCCGTAGACGCCGCAGACAATGAAAGCGCCCCGTCTGTTTCTCAATACCTAAACTTCACGCTATTGCCTGTATCTTCCATCAATATCACTTCCCAATTACCAATTACCAATAACCAATTACCAATTATTTCCTGGACCCACCCCCATCCCTCAAGCATCAGCGGCTACAACATCTATCTCGGCCCTGAAGACAGCCGCATCAAGCTCAATGACGCCTTAATCACTGATTCATCTTTCACAGACACCGGCTGGACAGGCAATGACCGTTTGTACACCATCACAGCCATAGACCAAAATTCAGCAGAAAGCCTCGGCCGCACCATTCTGTTCCCTTCTGTTTCTATGTCATCCCCGGGTGAGGGGGTCATCAAACGCCACATCATGAACCGCCTCACGTATGACATCACCAACAACAGCAATGATCAAATCACCGACTGGGCAAATAGACGATTTCTCCGCCTAAAAGTTTGGCAATTT
>JANQER010000316.1 GCA_028278255.1 Elusimicrobiota bacterium
TTAAATCAGACTTAATTGCCAATTTGGCTTCATTCCTACTCCATCCGGCTTGTGCTAGCATCACACCTGGGATTTCAGATTCATTTCCGAATTGCATGAGAAAAGTGGTGTTACATAGCGACTCTGCCTCAAACCCTGCCTCTCCTAATGACCACCACACACCATTGGTGTCCTTTAATGGCGATAAAAATCCACCTTTTGCACCTTCCAATGAGCTGATTTTCTTGTCCAGCATGTCCTGGTCTTTGATGGGGACAAGAAACTCACTTTGATCCAGTCCGTACACGATCATTTCTTTGGTATCAGGATATAATTTCCAAGACAGATCCTCTTCAGCGGCATCTTGCACAGAAGAAAATCCGGTTTCAGCATCAGGGTTCACCACTGCATGAACCCCGAGACCTTCTTCTATTTTGGCATAAACCACGATGCGGCCGCTCTGCTCATAACCCACAGCCCGGTCAGGAATATCCAATCCCTCTTTGGTGATCACAAAACTTTCATTGGCAGAACCTTGCGCATAAGACATATTCTCCACATCAAGAAAGACACCAGAACCAATAAAAAACTTTGCGCCTGGGGCAAATGTCAATAATTGACTGTCTTTGACTTCCATGAAACCGCTTAAATGCATTTTATTGTTTTGATTCGATTTTATCACAAATGTTGAGAGGACATTATCTGGCAGTTCAACTGATTGAGAAGAAGGTGCTGTATCTGCATCAACAGATGGGTTCATAGAAACACTGAATTCACCCTTGAGTATTCCAGAAGCTGTTATGGTGTTTTCTGTGGCATGGAAATCCAACATGCCACTGGCATGGCCAAATTCACTTTCAAGCACAGACTGTGCGCTGTAATGTTTATCAACCACAGAGACTTTGCCAGCCCAATAATCAATTTGTCCCTGTACATGAAGACTGTCAACTTTCACAGGCGCATTGTTACCCAATGGCACATAATTCACTTCAAATTGAAATTTTCCTCCTCCTTCAATATTGAGCACTGGAAAATCACCAAAATTGGATCTGAAAAAAGTTCCCTGTTCAGTCGTGTAAATGGATCCTTTTTCGATATGGACACCACCATTTTGATCAACAGTGAGCTGTCCCACGCGCATTGTCATGTCATAGGAAGGGAAGTTGGTGTTTCCGGTGAAAATCAGTTTGGATCCAGGTCCAAAAACAGGCACAACAGTGGAAGGATTCAGCTGTCCACTGGTATCGGAAAAAGCCTGCACTTTTACACTGACTTTCCCGGTTTTAAAATAGTAATGATTGTCTCTTTGATACATCCGGGCATTGGTGGGCAAAATGTCTGCCTGTGGCATTGTTTGAGAAGAAGCAGGTGCAGTGTTTTTTTCCGGGATATCTGTGATTAATTTATCACCAGCGCCCAAAACAACTTGTCCATTTAATTCCCATCCATTCATTTGTCCCAATGGCTGAAGAGAGGACACCACAAATTCGTTTTCTATCCCTTCCCAGGTGAGATAAACAGTGAGAGGTTCTTTGAGTTGACCAGTTTCATCTAATGTGACTGTGTATTCATGATTGCTGATGGTCACTTGTTGGGTTTGAGGACCCAAAAGCTTTGGAGATCCATTGTCCTGGATTTCCATTTTAAGACCCATGCTGGTTTTATACACTGTGCCTGCACTTAAAACAGGCTGATTGTCTGTTGTGTCAAAACCAACTGTGCCGTGATCCACAGTGAGGCCAAACAATTCAAAATCAGTGGTGCCTGTGACATGCAATTCTGAGCCTTTGGTAAAAAGGACAGGGGTCTGTTGTTCAATACCCAGACTTCCTTGGTCATTCACAGCCGCATCAATCACCAACCCCACTTGCCCATTGGCCAATACATATTGATCCCCATCTTGATAAATTTCGGCTTTGGTGGTGAGCTTGGATTCAGGAACTGTCAGTGGGTCAGTGATATTGCCTGGTAAATTGTCCAACATGTCTTGTGACGGCATTTGCGGGATATTTGTGCGGAGAGTTTCTCCCTCTTCAAGGATCACAGTCCCATGAAGCTGTATGGTGCCTGCTTCCATATTTGGCGAAATATCGATCAATTGATAATCATATTCCTGCCCGTCCAACATAACTGTTACAGCCAGTGGTTCTGAGAGTTGGCCTTGTTCATTGAGAGACACTTTAATATTTTGGTTATTGATGGACAGCTCAGCCTCTTGATCCCCCATAAAAATAGGTTCATGTGCCTCATTGACATACATCAGCAATCCGCTGTTCTTGTCTTGTATGAGCGTGCCAGGCTCAAGTGAATAGGAATCATAAGCCAAAACCTCCACATTGCCAATCCCATCACCAGCACACATAACTTCCACAGAACCACCATTTAGTATTTGATAGTGCTCAAAACCCTGCGCCTCTTTAACGCCTTGACCCATCAAATGATAATTGTCACCGTCCCAAACAAACACGCCTTCCTGCCATAAGTCTCCGCCAATCTCAGCGGGCTTCTCTCCAGGAAAAAGGATACGCTGTGTCCCAGGCTCAAAACCAAGACAATCTCCTTGTGCATCAAAATTAACAGCGCCAAAAAATTGTTCATTGCTGCTGTTGCTGCCCACCCCAACCAATGCCCATCCGCCATTTTCAGGCAACCCAATCAGTTCCTGAAGTGTAAACTCATATGTCTGCCCTTGAACAGTGATCTCAAAAGAAGAAGACGGTTCTGTGTAATTCCCGTTTTCATCAATAGATATTGTAATGTCTTGCCCCTGCACACGAATGGTGCCTTGTTGATTGCTTGCTGGCATCAATAAATCGTCATCTCCTTCTTGCAGGATCAAACCATTGGCACTGTCATGGGCTGGCTGAGTCATCAAGTCATTGACGTGTTGAGAAGAGCGCACATTATTTGCCACGGGGTCAAGTGCAGTGTATTCCATTTCTTTTGGTGAAGAGATCAATCCATCAGTTTGTATGGGTTGAAGCACTTTTTTGAGGGAATCTGGTGTCTTGTCCAAGGTTTGTGTTTTTGCTGATTCTGTTAATGGAACAGGCAGAGCAGTGTTGATCATGGCCTCAGCCAATTTTTTGCCCAGGACAGCGGTCAACCCCACCACTGCCATCACCTTTGCACCTTCTTTAATCGAGTTTGATATCTGGGAATCGCTGTTCTGCATTTTTGCGATTGCTTTTGTGATAGGAAGCGTCTGGTTCGTAACGGGCTGAGTGATTTCTGACCCATATTTGCCCGCATTGTCCGCATTGGCAAATGACTTCCCCGCCTGACCATTCCCACTTGACCCATCTGAGGAGCTGGATGAGTTCGTCTTTTTCCTGCCTGTTTCTGCCATCTCCTCCGGCATTTTTTTCTGTTTTAATAGCGGCGGGTCGATTTTGACAACATCCGTTTCTTTTGAGCCCGGCACAATGAGATTCTGCAGATTGTCTTGTTGATTTGTGATATTTGTATTCCCAGTCTTTATAACCGCCGCATTGTTCCCCGTACCAATACTGCCCGCACTCTTTGCATCGGAAATAGGCGTCGTGCTCTTTTTTCCCATGGCAGAGGAAAGCGAGTCTTTTTTCAATAAACCGGTGTTGTTCCCTGTCTTTGTCTTTGAAAGGGTCGAGTATGTCCCGTCTTGATTGGCAGCAATTTTCCATTCTGTGTTCTTTACCCCCTTTTTAGTCAAGTCTGATGTCAGGGAATTTTCGTTCAGCGTCTTTGACGCTGATTTTCCGATAGACTGGCCGCTCAGTGGCTCCAGTTCCTTCAAGCCTGCTTGTCCAGAGTTGGCCGCATTGTTTGCATCGATAGAGTGAATCATCGAATGGGATCCGTGCGATCCGCTGGACAATTTTGTGGAGTTTGTTAAGTTCTTCTGTGGACCAACCGATGTTGGGGGCAGTTCCTTCCCCAGCACCGATAATGTTCCGTCTTCCTTGACAGCAGTTTTCCATATTGTTTTCACCCCGTTTTCATCAACAGAATAGATTTCTTTGATTCTCATGCCTTTTGAGCGCATGGTCTGAATTGTTTCATTCGGAACAATGGCCTGAAAAGCCCCCTTCCCAGTGTCAGCGCCGGTTGTGGCATGCTTCCCATATTTGGCTGCGTCATCAACAGCCGGCAAACGCATTCCTGGCGGAATCTTCCCTGGTGTGGTGTATTCAAAAACAATGACTGTGTCAGATGTTTCAAGTAACTTCCCGTCAACACCGCGCAGTTCCAATTTGTCCGCCATTTTTAATGGTGTGTCAGCCTCATCCAGGTTCTTTGCCAATGTCACATAGGCTTCTTTTCCGCCAAAATGTCCAACACCTTCTATGAAATCCTGTGCGTTGTCCGCAGGCATTGCCCTGGCAAAAATTCTTTCGCTTTCCGGCGGCAAGGCTCTTAGCAAATCATCACTGTGTTTGGCTGATTGTTTGATAAGATTTTTGCCTGTGTCTGCAATATGATCTCCCTTTTTGGAAATGGTTTTCAAGGCGTCAACAGCTTCATCCCCATATTTAAGCCCACGCAAGGCTTTGCCTCCTGATTTAATAATATCACCAAAGAATGGAATAAACCCTATGCTTGCCAAAACCACCCCAAGTTTATCACCTTTTTGCACATTGGCCGCCACATCCCGTGCATCTGCTGCAACCCCCGCAGGCGTGACACCAAAGAGTATTTGCCCCAAAGTGTGTCTCCAATTGCGGTCTTCGTCTTTTATGTAGTCGCCTTTGGCGGCCCCTTCACCTAAATCTTTAAAATCATTTTTAATGTTCTGAACAAAAGACACTGCCAGCTCTTTGTTTAGTTTTTTCTTATAGGATGCCAGCATTATGTCTTTGTCTGCTTTGAATTTTGTTTTGTATCCCATTTGCAATGGGAGAAACATCTGCGGCGTCAGAATATTTTCTTGACGCATTTCAATTAAAATACGCAGAGATTCAAATTCCGCTTGGTACGCTTTGTCAGCCCCTTCAAAAACCTGTGCCGGATCATCTGACAGCCGCTTAACAGACCCGCTCTGAATAGCCGCTGCACGGCTGATCAGGGCTTTGACCGCTCGTGACCGGCTTTGAAGAAGAGCTGATTTTTGTTGTGTCTTTCCAGCGAGAGTGGACAAGGACACTTTTAGATTTTTAAGCTGTTCACTGGCTTGCTTGATAGTTCCGTTTTCTATACATTGCTCAATATGGACAACTGCTTTTTGCAAAGCCTTCACAGAATCTGAGAATGCTGCGACCTGACCTGTGTCAGCCCACAGAGCCAGGGCTGTTTGAACAGAAGACTCTTTCATGCCTATTTGCTTTAGTGCTTTTGCCAGTTCGGCTGTTTCTGTTTGCAGTGACTGGCTTGTGTCCTGCAATTCACGCACCGCCTCATCAAGTGTTTCCAATTCAGTGGACAGGCCGGCCAGTTCTGATGAAAGTTTTTGTTTTTGACTGGCCAAAACAGCAGTGGCACTGTCAATAACATTTTTGATGGCCTCAGGCACAAGCGCCACAGTGCTGTCTGCGCTCTTGTTGGTAAACTCTTTAATGGCGTCTTGAACAGCCTTTGAATTGTTTTGTGTGGCGAGTGTGTCAGCGGCTTTTTCAATCACGCGGGTGCTCACTGTTATGTTTTGATAACCATGAACAGGTTTTTGGTCAGCGTCAAGAATTGTCACAAATGTTTTGCTGCCCTGAACAACAGCAAATAAGTAATGGCCGCTTTGAGACACTGTGTCCTGACCGGTTTCTTCTGGAAGCAACGCATCAATAACGGATTGTGAAAAAGAGCTGTCAGTGCCGGACATGAAGATTTCCGGTCCAGTGGGGGTGATTTTGCCGTTTGTTTCCATCAGCATGCGGCCTTCAAACACAGTGCGCCCATTGGCATCTTCGCCTATGCGCAAAACCTGCATACCAACGGCATTGTCATTGTCAGCAACTCCAGACGGCAGCGCAAAGAATATTTGGTTGTTTTCGGCGTCTATTTTAAACCCTTGTGCGGACAGTGCTTTGAGTTTTTCCTGCATGATTTTGCTTTGCATGGCCACGAGCTTGGCTGTGATGGCTGCTGGGTCTTTGTTGTCCATGACCGGCAATGACCCCAACAATTGGGTTTGTTCATCCTGGCTCAGTGATTCAAAACTGACGATTTGGACACCGGTAAGCTCGGCCCCGCCTTGTGTGAGATCTTGACCAAAGGTGACCATGCGGGCTTGACCATTGGCCCCATTGGTATCAAGCACATATTCCACTTGGCCTGATTTTTTGTTCATGGAGATTTCTCGGGCAGTTTCTCCCACTTTTTCTTGATACACCACGCGCGAAATGCTGCCAGTGCCGACTGCTTCTAAGAAAGCTTGGCCATGCGATGACAAGCCTTGCGTGCCTTGCATGAGTTTGATGACAAAAGTGCCAGCCTGTTCAGCCCCGTATTTGCCGTCTGCACCGCTGACAAATATTTTGCCTTTAGACATGACACCATCATCCCATTTTTCATTGTCACCGGGTTTGTAATCATAAGACATCAAGCGCATGGTGCCGTCAGCCTGGAGGTGCTCACTGGCCATGACCAAAGCATTGCCTTTGTCATCCACTTGCATCCAAACGCGGCGCAGCAAATTGCCGTCATTGTCCATTTCTTGATACATGGCATCTGCTTGTTTGATTTTTTCCAAGACTTCTGCGTTTTGTATTTTTTGTTCAGCCTGTTGAATAGCGGCTTTAAATTCTTGCGAATCTTTGGCGGCATAGAGGAAGGTGCCCACCATTCTGAAACTGCCGGCTATCTTTCTAAAGATCTTGCCTTGGGCTGTCATGACTTTGCCATTTTCTCCATAGGAAAAACTGAATGTGCGCAGTTCAGCTTGTCCGCTTTGGCCGATAAATCCGGCGGCCACAAGTTCATCCCCTTTGAAAAAGAGCGCCATGTTTTTGTCATTGACGCTGGCGCCAATGACTCTGTCAAATTCCACGCCCATGCTGCCCAATAAATCTGTAAAATCCTGCATGGTCTCTTTGCCGATAATATCCAATATTTTCTGGTCCACTTTGATCCCAAGGGATTCCATGATGTCTTTGAGTTCAGCTTCTGACAAGACCAAATCATCTTTGGTGGACAACATGATTTGCCGGGCCGCGTCTGATTTATTGTCTCCCAATTCCATGCCGGCTTGTTCCATTTTCTCAAGCGCGATTTTTTCAACGCTTTGGCGCAAAGCTTCCATGTCTTTGTGGTTCATTGTTTGGGCATTGGACTGAAAAAGATCTTTCCCTGCTTTGGTGCCTATAGACCGGCCCAAATCCGACATCAAGCCCATGAACATGGTATGAAAAGCTGATGCTGAGCCATACTGTTCATTAAAAGCTTCTTTATTCATTGCCTTTTTTTCATCTTCTGATAAGCTTTCCATATCCACACCGGCTGCTTTGGTGAATGTGATTTGCCTGGATTGATAATAGTTATTCACGTTTTGTCCGAATCCTTGACTGAGTCCCTGCGACATGGCACTGAACACGGCTCTTATTGTTGTTTTTTGAATCCCAATATCCTTTGCGGTCATTTCTGTGCCGTCTTTATTTGAGGATGTCCCAACCTTGCTGAGGACGGATTCTTGAATAAAACTCACGGCCGCCTGCATGAGCAAAGCCCCCAGGGCTTGCGCTTCAAGATTGTCTCCCATGGCTTTTTCAACAAGTTTTGTGATCACAATGGCCACAAGCGCTGCTGTAAAAGCTTTGCCAAAATCCGCCACACTGTAGGTGGCCTCAGAGGGTGTGTCATTCTTGTCTTGACTGCCTTGCGTAAAAGCCGCAGTGGCAGCTGACACAGCGGCAATCAGCAAAAGCTGGCGGCCGGAAGTGACGCCTTTGATGGCAGCTGCACCCGTGTTAAGCGCTGCCACCACCAGCATTTTAATGACAATGTCTGAATTGTCAAAAGCACCGGCAATGCCTTGCAATAGGCCGGCCCCTGCCGCTGCCCACAATTCATCACCGGAAGCGCCCTGCGCTGCTGCTATTGCAACTGATGCCACCACATTCACAGACACCTTTAACACAGATTTTAATAGATCGCTGCCACCACCCGCAGTGATGCCTGCTGTGACAAAACCAACAAACATATTGATATAAGCACTCACAAAGGCACGGCCTATGCCTTCAAAGCCGTTCATGGCGTACGCTTGAACCAGGTCAATGGCAAAACCTATTAATGGGGCAACAGAAGCCAATGGTGTAAAGTAAATGGCAATTTTAATGGCAGAGAAAACAGCGCCCAGAAAACTGCCAAAAGCTGTGGGGCCAACACCTTCGTTTTTGGTTACTTTTTGGGAGGTGATTTCTGAGTGTGTTTCTGTTTGGCGGTTGTCTATGTTTCCAAATTCATCATATTTGTAAACATTTTCTATAACAGTCGTGGAATGCTGCTCTCGTTCTCTGTGGCTGTATATGTTATTGTAATGCGTTTGTATGACATGGGCACTGCTGTTGAAATTAAATCCATTGGCGCCCCAATTGTTAAAAAAGTGCTGGGCTTTGTATCCATGTGTGGGGGTCTCACTCTCATTGCGGCTGATAATGGTGCCTGATTCTGTTTTGGCTGTTTCACGTTTGCCATCAGCCCCATATTTTATGTTGGTGACATGAGAATTGCCTGTGGTGTAATTGCCGTCATCACGGGTGAATTTGGAACTGGATATTAAAGGCCGTCCATATCCATCAAAAGCAAGAGTTGTGTTTTCAGAAAAAGTGCCTATTGTGGCAATTTGATTGGGTAATTTTTTTTCTTCGTAATTGGTGGTGATGCCAATGCAGCTGTGTTCTTTGACATACTGGTATTCATATTTGGACAATTGGCCTGTAAATGACCATGATTTGATTTCGCGGCCGTGCTGGTCGTACTGTATGTCTGTTTGTACATAGCCATGGTCAATGGCGCGCACAACAGGCCCCATAATGTCCACATTGACAAACCCGTGACTGGTTTGGCTTTGCACCATCCTTTCGCCAATTTTGCCGTACCCAATGTCAGCGTCATTGTGATAACCGGACCCTGAAGTGCGTACAGCTTGTTTGGACAATCTGTCACTGGCTTTGTCATAGCTGTAATTGGACACCACTGCGGCTGTGCCGTTTCTCCAATCACTGTCTAAACCGGGAATTTCTCCTCCGCCCACTTCTTTCCAGGAACGCGTCTCACTGGTGTATATCAATCGGTCCAAAGAATCATATCTGGCCTCATGGGTCGTGACTGTGAGGTCTGATTGGTCACCATAATCAGTGAACATACGGGCCAATCGCCGTTTGACAATTTCATTGAGGCCGGGGGTGTCAACACTGTAGGACCCTTCTGTGGAATCAAACAACAGATAAACAAGAATCTCACCCAAGGCGGCTGTGTTAAAATCAATGCTTTCAGCAGTGCCTGATGCTGAATATTTTGCTTCAGGCTGCGGCATGCCAAAATCAGTTTGGGGAAGTTCAGGCAGAACAACGTTTTGAAAAATGGTTTGGATGTTTTCTTCAGCCGCATTGTCAAAAACAGCCACACGGAGCAAGTCAAGCAATGAGGCATTTTCCAAAACAACGCCATATTCATCTGCATATTGATTTTGGAATGAGTCTGAAGAATCTATAATGAACTGCTTGATGTCCGCCAGGGAAAAGCTTAAAAGCGAGTCGCCATTATAATCTTGATACTCAATTTGTCCGACAATCTGCTCAGCCAAATCATGCGCTTCTGCTTCAGTTAAACCTGCATAAGCCATAAAGGCATTTTCCATGAGATTGACAAATATGTCAGACAAGGTGTAATCCAACAGCACATGGCCGTCCACATCCGTGTCTCCGACTTCAATCACATTTCCCTCATCATCATAAGTCGTTGGCTGTAGATCAGCAATAGTCAAGAAACCCACTGCATTAAAAGGGTTATAAGGGTTTTCCGGATCATCTTCCACCACATAAGCTGACCAGCTTTCACCCATGAGGTAATAGATCATGTTGTTGAGATCGGCATTTAAAAACGAGATGCCGGTGTCTTGATAATCTTCATCACTTATTTGAAAATCCGTGATCATGTGTTCTGACAATTTATTGACCAGTCCTCCCACAGCTTTGTCTATCAGTGTATTGGACAGTCCTTGTCCACTGAGAGACTGCCTGATCATCTCAGAGAAAATACCCATAAAATCCATGTTCAGAGGAGAAAGCCCTCTGTCATCCGTGTACGAAGCATTCAAGCTGGTGAAAATATCCTGAATAGTGAGATCCTTAAAAGCCTTGCCATTTGAATCCGTGTAATTGTCAAAGGCAAATGCATCAAGGTCCAACAAAGGCTGGGTGTCAATGCCGTCAAGCATCACACTGCCGCGGGTTTCTTTGTATTGAACAGCCTGGTTGAGGCTGTTGTACACCGTGTATTCACGCGTGGTTTGGTATTCATCGGCATCTGCGTCATTGTTGTCATTGACTTGTTGATAAGAAATCACACGGTCCAAAGCATCATAGGTGATATCTGTTTGAACCATGGTGGTTTTGCGTTCAGGTGCGCCTGAGTCTTTTGAGGTGACAATGGTTTTGCGTTCTATTTGCCCAAGGGTGTTGTATTGGTCAACAGTAAAAGCCTGGCGAAAGGTGTGCCACAAGTCCAATGTGTCGCTGTATTCACGAAAATCTGTGACAGAAGCCACCATCCGGCCTTGGCTGTCATACACGTTGTCAATGACTGTTGTTTCTTCGATGATTTTGTTCCTGTCATAAGTGAATTTGGATTGCGAAAGCATTTGCCCTATGCCATTGTATTGAATATTGTCACGCCTCACTTGATAGGTGTGATGCAAATGAGATCCACTGTCTTCTGAATAGAGGAGATGAGAAGACACCAAATAACCTTTCAGATTGTACGCCTGGTCTGCATCGTGTTTGGTGCGCTCAGTGATGGTACGCGCATTTTGCGTGGTGACACGTTCAAACTGCGCCACATGGCCTTGTGTGGTGTGTTTTTTGTTGTGCGTGTTTATGGTGTATGTTTTGTTCAGCGCCCCCACATGAATCACACTGCCATTGGGACCTGCTATGTTGAATTCATTGTTGTTTGTCCCGAATTCATTCACAGACAAAGCCGTGGTGCGTATTTGACCCAGTGTGTTGTAAGTGGTTCTGGCCAAAGTGGTTTGTTGCGTGGTTTTGAGTATTTGGTCAGTCTGCGGGTCTAGATTGTGTGTCACTCGATTGTATTCGTCCACGCGGCCATAAGCATCAAAATGCTGATTGTCTGTGAGAACATATGTTTTGGTGGACAATCCAGCACTTGTCTCGGTTTGGATAATTTCCATTCGTGCGAGACGGCCCAATACATCATAAGAGAGTTCAGTGTCAGGCATCAGTGTGTTGACAGTGGTTTTGTCACCAGCCACTGTTGTTTTTTTGAGATAAGAGATGAGCCGGCCTTTGGCATTGTAGGACTGGCCTGTGGTGGTTTCCTGCGTATGAGACAAACCATCCCATGTGTCTTGCTGAAAATGCAATACCTGTCCATAATTGTCAAATCCTGTGTTGACTGTTCTGGTATGCCAGGTGTGGTCCAGATTGGTGACAAAACCCGAATCAGGATCCACATAAGAACCTGTTTCATGTATGGCCAAAAAGGTGGCTTCAGTCAAACCAGCACTGTTGTATAAAATATCTGTGATGGTGGATTCTGTTCTGGTTTTGGCCCCCTCAATAGTGGAACGTTGGTAACCTTTGTTTTGTCCCAATTCATTGTAAGACAGGTCTTGCGTGACAATGCGATAGGTTTTATTCAGGCTGCCCAAAGGAGACGTGCCGGTTTCAGCAAATTGCACATCAGAAGACAAAAGACGGTTGTGTGTGTCATAGGTGTTATCAGCCAGGGTTGTTTCAACGGTGGTTTTGTTGTTTTGTGTGCGGGTGCGTACGTATTGGCTCATTTGGCCCAAATCATTGTATTGCATGTTTTGTGTGGTCACAGTGTAATCACGCGACCATTCAGATCCATGGGTGTCCAAATCCTCTTCATGAGTGGCCAGTTGAGATTCTTTTAGTGAGCCGGACACGTGATAGACCATATCAGAGGCGGTTTGTTCTGTTGTGATTTTATTGTTTTCGATGGTGTCGCGTTTGTATCGAATGAGTTGATTGATACGATTGTATTCGTTGCCTGAAGTAATCACATAAGACGTGTGCAATAAGCCAGGACCTGCTTCTGTGATTTCCACCTCACTGGTGAACAGATTCCCACGCTTGTCATAGGTCATGCCCAGACATGTGATATTCCCATCATTGTCTTTTGCTGTTTCATGATAAACTGAAGTGGTGGTTTTGCGGCCCTCTTGAACGCGACGCGTCATGGCAATGATTTGGTCCAATTCATTGTATTTGTTGTCCACAATAACCACGTATTGATTGTCCAGACGATCCCCAACCAAATCTGTTTCATGAAAGTCAGTGCGGCTGTGCAATATACGGCCTGACCCGTCATAATCAATATCAGACACAGTTTCTTGGGTTTGTTTGTTGTCTTCTTGCCGGGTGCGGATCACTGACACAGCACGGCCATTTGTGTCATAAATGGTTTGTGTGCGCACATGGTATGAGGCATCCAAAACAGCGCCTGTTTGTCCACTGTCACTGATGTCTCTTTCTTGAAAACTTGATTGTGTGTCAATCACACGCTCTTCCGTGTCATAAACAATAGAAGACGCTGATTCATCCAAAGATTTGTAGGCTTGGCCTGTGTCATCCTTTTCTGTCTTTACACGGTTGTACGAAGAAGCCTGCCCCAAATCATTGTTCACATTGTCTGACACAATATCATACAGCACTTGATAGACAGCCCCGTCTGAACCAACATCTGTTTCGGTATAAGATGATTCAATATGAATGAGCTTTCCATTGGCATCATATGCCATATTCTGCGACACGTCCCGTATGATTTTGTTTTTTTCTGTGGTGATTTTGGTATGCGCAGCGACCAAACCGATTGAATCATATGTTTGGTCCAACTGCACTTGCCAGGTTTTGCTGCCTTCAGCAATGATTTCTGTGTGCTGGGTTGTTTGACTGAGAGACTGGCCTTTGCCATTAAAAGCCGACACAGTGATGTCTTGTCTGTTGATTTTTCCATTGGCCAATGTGGTGATAACAGCATATTGTGAGGCCTGGCCAAGCGAATTGTAAGCCTCCCCATCATACAGCCTTTGCACATGATAGACATTCAGCAATCGGTTTTGACCTGAGACATCCTGGGCAATCACTGTGGCCTCTTTGACAAGTGCATGGTTGTGGTTGTCATAGACAAGCACATCTGCTGTTTCAGTGGTGCGTCTGGCGCCGTCAATCATCACAGAGATTTCCTTGATCGGGCTGTTGCGGTTGGGATTGGTTTCATACACATAACGGGTGTTGTTCTGATAGGTGTGGTCCAGCGTGTCACCATTGGCATTGATGGCCACTGATGATGTTTCATGTATGTTTTTTTGTGAATCCGTCATGCGCCCGTCTGCCAATGAATACGTTTGAATTGTTTTTTCCACCACTGTTTTGTGACCATCCACAGTGGTCCGTGTCATACGTGACAACCTGTCCAAACGATCAAAAGCCGGTTCGGTGTCATTTTGAAGACCTGCTTGTGTGTGTGACGTAAATGTTTGTAAGAGTTGGCTGTTCAATGGAGTAAGCGTCAGATCTTTGTCCACCAGAGGATCCCCATTGGTTTTTTGATATTCATTAATTTGTGCCAAACGGTTTGTTTCACGGGCAAACGCATCATACTGAAGATTTGTGATTTGCTGCACACTGATTTTTTGAGAGGCATTGCTGCTGCAAGTGGTTTCCGTGTAACCGGCCATCAGACCGGCATTGTCCCCTGTCAGGTGGTAAACCATGTCGGTGCGCTCACGTAAAGTGCGCAAACGGTCCGGATTGCTGAAATCAAAAAAGCTGTCAATGTTTTCAACAGATTCATGCACTGACCGTTCCAGGCCCCCCACCGTGTCATAATAGAAATCATTTTTTTCAGCTGTGGTGTAACCACTGATGTCAGTGCGCAACATTTCACTGTGACTGACCCGGCCGTCTTTGTATTCAAAAGTGGTGCGCTCTGTGAGAGGGCGCCCGCCACCGAATGAGAACATAAAATCACCAGGCACACATGAAACCGGAGAAGCCAATTCCCCGTTTAATGTCACATCCAAATCTCCCCCCACATCCAAACGCGTGGTTTTGTGGGATTCTTCCACACGGCCCAAGCTGAATTTGAATAAAGTGTGTTCAGCTGTGACCAGGCCAGAGGGCAGCACTCTTACCACGTCAGATTCCCTGAGAACGCCGCGCGGGTCATAGGTCAGATACGCGTCTTCAGTGATTTTGCGCGTGCCGCTTCCTGCCCATAAACCTTGCGCGTCTAAAACAGGATTGTCCACATACACTGTGCGGGTGTGTGATGGTTTTGAATCTGCTTTTTCATAGTAAAAGTATGTGTCTTCTATTTTATTGATGCCTCTGTAATCTGTTTGTATTTTCAGCGTGTTGGAAATGCGCGGCGGGCTGTTGGTTTCATCATAGGTAAACACCAGACGCTCTTGTTCTTCTTTGGTTTCTGCCGCAGTTTCATAAGAATGGTTTCTGAATTCGGACAGATTTTGATAAGTGTGCACAAAGCTTTCAAGATCTTCTTGTGTTTGAACAGTCAAGAGATCAGCATGAATCTTGACATTTTTGAATGCTGTTGTTTTGGTCTGTTTAAAGAGGTCCCGGCCGGCGGCTCCTACATTTTTTTGAAATTTTTCCACAAGGGTGTTTTCGGCATTCCAAAAATCTTGTTTTTGCGTGGAATTGCGGCTGATTTTGAGCATGTCATAGGGGCGGCCTTCTGCGTCATATTCAAAAAATGTCCAAGTGGAGGAGCCCACGCCATTGGCGCCCATGCTGGTTTCTTTGATGGCAATTTCTTGTCCGGCTTCGTTTTTAACAGTGAATTCACGCGTGGAGCTGGACACACGGTTCACAGCCAAGTCCACTGTGCCATCCGGATTTGGCTGCAGAATATCTTTATACCGCAATTGCAATTCCTGCTTGCTGGACGTCCAGGTCACAGCTTCCCCTTCATCAGAATATTCCATTTCTGTCATGCGGGAAAATGTGATGAAGTTATTGGGCAGCAAAGGCATCAAATCAGCGGCCACCGGTTCTGTGTCTTGTTTGCTTTCCCATGTGAGCAAAAACATTTCAGCCGGATCATCTTGTTCTGTCCAATGGTTGGGCAATTTGTCCCAGGAATAAAACCGTCCATCCAGCAAAACACCGGAACCTTCTAAATTGACTTCGTCAAAACCCAAAACTTGATCCAAACCATTGTAAGTGGTTTTGACGCGCACTGTCACAGAAGAATTGTCCAAAGGCACACGAATGCGGACATCGCCAATGTCATGACCTCTGATCACAACATCCGTGCTGCCGTCTAAAACACTCATGAGCGCCAGTTTTTCTGTTCCGGTGAGATCTTGTGCGCTGACTTCTGTCACAGGGTCATCAGGCAAAAGCACAACAGCACTGCCCAATATAAGATCAAAAGAAGCCACGCGTTCTTCGTCATTGTGAAAAGAAGCCCCGCGAAATGTGTCCCGCAAGACAGATTCCAAACCTGTTTCCACCGGGCCAACCACACGCGTGGTGCCCACCCAATTTTGCATCAGGCCGGCCTCATTGTAGCCCACATGGTCCATGCGATTGACCACAATAGGCCTGTTCAGCGTGTCTTTGTCCCGGCCGCTGATCAAACCGTTTTTTTCATCTGATGTGAGCTCTTCCCATCTTTTGAGACCCGCAGGCACTTGCACAGTGTCGCCTTCAAAAGTGACGGTGACAAAGTTTTCCATTTGGTTGTTGAGGTTGTAACCAGAAGGCGATGCCAAGGTGACAGATGTTTTGGTTTTTCCCTCAAGCTGATTGCCCTGCTCAATACGGAATTTGTTTTGGACTGTGACGGATTCTTTGTTTTGGCCTTTGATGTTATAGGCATAAGAGGATTCATCTTCCGTGACATAGGTGATGTCTTTGTCTTCGTCACGGCGTTCTGTGCGGCGTCTGAGTTTTAAGACCTGGCCCAGAGAATCATAATCCAGATAATCTTCTGTCATTTGCCAAGCTTTGTCATAATACAAATCACTGTTGGGCGTGGATTTTTCATGCACGTGCATGACACGTCTGAGAATATTGCCTTTGTCATCATAGACAAAATTCTCAGTATTGAGGTTGGATTCTGTGGTGATTTTGTCTTTTTTGGTGACAATGCGTTCTTGCCTGGCCACTTGGTTTTGGTCATTGTAAGCAGCTATATTGGTTTGGACTTGATAGGTGTGCGACAAATCATCAAATTGTTCTGTGACTGAGTCATGAGAACTGGTCACGCGACCATACACATCATATTGAATATCCACAAGGCTTTGTTGTGTTGTTTTTTTTGTGCCTTCAGTGATCACGCGTTTTTTCCGGGTGGCCAAATCCGTGCTGTTGCCATAAGAATTGTTTTCCTCCACCATGGTGCTTCTGTAATAGAGCGTGGGATTGCCTTCTGCATCCAATGGAAATCCTGTTTCAAGCAGATGGGTACGGCTTTTTTTCAATCGGCCTTGGTTGTCATAGGCCATGGATTCAACAGATTCTTCTATGCGTTTGTCGCCATTGAAGATGGTGCGTTCCATGGACGTGGTCAGACCGCGCGCATCATAATCTGCCTGGCGCATTTCTAGTTCTGTGATGCGCCCCACAGAAGGGTCCAGAGTGGGAATGATGGCATTGATGTCATTGAGTGTGCTGCTGCTGAGAAAAGCCAAATCATTGAGGAGTTTGTCTTCTGTGGTTTCTATGATTTTGTTCCGAGAATAGATCAGCTGATTCTGCGGGTTGTATTTCATTTCTGCTTGCGATACTTCCAAAGAGACTTTGCCTGTTTTCCAGGGGGCATCAGGCAATTGCGTGAGATCTTTTTCTTCTGAGACACGCAAGTATTCCACCATTTGGTCCAAATCATTGTATCGGACATGAGAGGTGTGCACACGCATGGTTTTGGTGTATCCTGCCATGGTTTCATGGATTTGGAGATGTGCTTCAATCATGCGGCCTTCCGTGTCATAACGTGTGGGAACCAGCACTGTTTCAACAGTGGTTTTGCCTTCATCCTCAGTGGTCCTGAGGTAAGATTCCATGTTGCCCCTGTGATCATAATTCATGTCATCTGTTTTGACAGTGTAAGAGTGTTTGTATATGTCGTTGTCTTTAAAACGGGTTTCATCTATTTGAAGTGTTTGTGATTTGAGCTGGCCCATGCCGTTGTATTGAAGACTTTGCGTGCGGGTAATGGAGAGTGTGCCGTCAGAATCCGGCAGTTCTGCCACAAGATCACCATTAAAAATGTCTTGTTTTTGTGCTGTGGTGAGCGCCAGCCAATCCACCACTTGGTTGTTGATTTTAAGTGATTTTCCTGTGAAATTGATTTCATTATAACCAGCCATAAATCCCCGGCCGTCATAAGTCATTTGAGAACGGCTGGATGTGTTAATTTGCATGGCATTGACTTTCACTTGTGCTTCTTGTCCCAAACGGATCAAGTCATAAAGGTCTCCCCCCTCCCACAAGGAAATGGCCTGCCCATGCGCCAGCTGGGTTCTTTGTGTATCAGTGAGCAGTGGAATGTCTCGATTGCCCAAGCGAAAACGCATGTCCTTTAAATTGTTGACAATGCGCTGCTGTATGGTTTGGAGATCTGTGATTTGAATTTTGTCTAAAGTGGCTTGTTCCCGGGCCACGTCTTTTTGAGCGCGCGCATAGAGATTTTCAGTGCGGATCAGTTCATCTAAAAGTCCTTGCGCATCTTCTTTTTCCAAACGTTTGTTTTCAAATTCTTGCGTTTTGGCATTGAAAATATTTTTGGCTTCTTCCACTTCTTCCACAGCGTTGTTATAAGCCTCTTGTGCCAGGTCTTTGTCAATCCTGGCTTGTTTGAGATCAGCCGATGCTGTTTGCAAAATACCTGTGTATGTTTTGCCGTTTAATTGATATCCATTGAAAATCACAGCTTGTTCTTCAGTGAATTGTTTGGCTTGATGCGCGTCTGTCAATGCTTGTTCGGCTTTTTGTAAGGCCATATCAGCTTCCCACCACAATTGTGCTGAGCCGCCCACATGATTGTCTGTTTTGTCATTGCCGTACAACAATATCAATTGGTCTTGATAAGTGTTGTTGGCTGTATTATAAGCTGCCTCTGCTGCGATGACAGCAGCGGCTTTATTGTTATAATCACGCTGTGCAGCATCAACGTCACGATGAAGGCCTGGGAGCTGGTCCAGTAAAGACAAAACATATCTTGTTGTGCCTGTAAACCTGGGAATTTTATGATAATCAGCATAAACATCAAGACGGCCTAATATGAGATCGACTTCAGCTCTCGTTCTATAATGAAATGTTTTATCAAGATATTTTCCTGAGAGAACAATCCATACATGCACTGTATTATTGGCCTCTAATTGTGCTTTACACCTGGCACCCTTGTGGTAAAAACTCATGGTATAAGCCGGTGACCGATATGATGCCAGTTTACCATTAACACTGCTCAGCCGACCCTTATGATGATTTAAAGTTCCTAAACTGATATCTCTTTTTCCTCTGGTCTCCAAAACATCGTCCCAAAGATTGTCTTTATTGATTTCATAACGTTCCAGATCAGCCTTTTGTTCTCCATAAATACCATCTATATATGAAAAATCTGCTTGTTTGTTGTTGCGGTCTAATATAAGACCTGATGTCTCATCTCCGATGCAAGTTGTGATCACATCAGCCAATTCCGAAGATTTTTCTGAAAGGGTTTTAAAGGATTGCGCCAGCAAATCAGCCCAAGCTGTGACTGTGTCCAGGTCCGGTTCTGCTGAATCCCAATTGTCCAGCACAAAATCCATGTCTTGCTTGGCTTGGGAAAAAGCTGTGTCTAAAACGGCTTTCTCTTCTGCTGAAGTCACATATTGTCCCACATAGTCTCTGAGCGTCAAAATGGAAGCTTCTATGTCCGTTCTTTGCGCCAGCAATGAATCGATAAAATCATTTTCCACACCCACTGCTTCTTCCCAAGCCGTGGTGGCTGTTTGAAGGTCAAGAATGGCTTGGTTCAAGACCCCAGCGGCCTCTGCCATAAGCGCCATTTTATGGTTCAAGTCAACACGCGCCTCTTCAAAATCGATTTCAGCCAAAGCTTCGTTTTCTATGTTTTGCTTAAAACGCTTGGACACTTCTTCAATCACAGCAGCGGGATCCAGCGCAGAAGGCAAGTCATGGCCAAAAATCTCAGCGGCATTGGTGTAAGCTGCCTGCCAGTCTGTCCAAGAGTGAGACATGTTTCCTTGCGCTGTGGTGAGAGCGGTATTTTGTAATCGGGCCATTTCCAATTGCTGACTCAAGGCTTCAGCCATGCCGGCGGCTTCTGAAAAAGCTTGATAAGTGAAACCGCGAATATGCGTTTCCATGTCATAATCTTGCATTTGGCCGAATCCATTGTATTGAATGTTCTGGTATCTTTTGATGGTCACAAGCTCTTGAACTTCTGAATCAGGAAGTTCATGAACCCAGTCATGGACAAGCGCAGCACATTGTTCCATGGAAAGTGTTGTCCAATCTGTTTCCACTTCATTGATGTGAAGCATGTCCCCTTTAAAAGTGGTTTCATTGTAAGACACAGCCTGGTCAAAACCATTGTAATCGTAATGAGATCTGAGCAATTGCGTGATTTTATCGCCTTCCTGCATGCGGGCTTGATAATAGGCAAAGTTGTCTGTGCGGCCTTGATACGCCACTGTGACATGCGATGTGGTGAGTTTGTCTGTCATGGCAGAGTTGTACGTGATTTCATCCCATTCAGTGGCACGGTTGAACATATCATATTCTGTATTGATGCGGCGCGTCACTGTGGCTGTGTAGTCAAACGGATGCAGGCTTTGGTAAGCGGACTCTGCCTGTAAGAGTTCCGCCGGCAAAGCATTATGCGCTTGACCGGGAAAGATACCGGCAAGCGCTTGTTTGAGCGCTGTTTGTGTCCCTGACAAACCAGGCAATATCAAAAGCAGCGCCTGATGCAAAACATTGAGCGCAGAAGAAGGTTCACTGAGTGTGTTTTTGAGTTGTGCGAGCAACAGGCTCAGACTGTTGATTTGTTCCGGCGAAATGACTGGGACATTGGTTTGTATCCATTCAATCATGCCGGTCATGAGATCATCTGTGAAATCCAGAAAATTAGCCAAACCAAGCGTGAGAAGCGTCCAGTCCATGGTCACTTCAGAGTCTGTTCCCAGCCAAGCAGTGAATCTCCTGAGAGAGGCGGCCATAATGTTTTCATCAGCATTGACATCCAGATAGCTTTGCATGCGGCCATGCTCATCATATTGCAAATCTTGTCTGGAACGGTTCACTGGCTTTTCTTGGGATTGATTATTTAGAAGCAGCTCTTTGTACCCTGACACCATGCCTTGTTTATGCGCCAACGCGTTGTTTTGATCATCTTCAGTGTAATAGGCTGTGTCCCAGCGCAAAATAGTGGTGTCTTGTTTTTGAGTATGTCCATTGTGTTCGTTGGTTGTGGTGTTGCGTTCACGGTATCCCATGATTCTGCTGTCTTCATGGAAAAGACTATGGCTTCTTTCTTGACATGTGGTGGTCATGCCCAGGCCCTGTAATGATGTTTTTTGTGTTTCAGTGGCAAAGTGGGACAATTGGCCAATGTTTGTATATGCATCAGAAAAATCAGCATTCCAAGTGGTTTTGAGTTCATGTGTGGCTGCTTGGTCTGCATATTCTGTGCCTGTTTCTGTGTAACCAATAAGCTGCGCGTTTTGATTGTATTGGGCATTTTGCCAAGTGGTGTGTGTGGTTTTATTTTTGTCTAAGGCTGTGAGTGTTTGCTGGCTATACGCTTTTAAACCAGATGTGTTGTAAGCTGTTTGTGCTGTTGTTTTTTCATAATTCCCCTGCCACGCTGACCAGCCTTGCTCTTCACTGCCTGTGGTTTGGGACAAAAGATTGTAGGTGATGTTGTTTTGTTCTTTGTTGTATTGGCCGCTGTCTGTCCAACCGGTTTCCTGAAATCCTTTGAGCCGGCCCAAAGCATCATACTGTTCTGGCGTGGTTTGCCAGTTACGGTTGATGTATTTGCCGTCAGTTATGCCGGTTTCATAATAGTTCAAGACATGGCCATGGTGGCTGTATTGTATTTGGTCACGGGTCAGGTCATAGGGCCCGCCAGAGAGTGTGTACCCGGTTTCATGATAACCAGTGTGCCGGCCCCTTGTGTCAAACCCAGAGGCTTGCCATTGTTTGTTGTATTGTCCTGTGGACGGGGTTTGGCCGGATTCTGTGTATTGGGTGAGATGTCCCACAACATTATACTCCATGTGGCTGCGATTGAGCACAGAGGCAGTGTCCAGCACTGTGTCACCCTGCATGTTTTTGGTTGAACGTGTGTTGTGTTCTGTAAAAGAGGTGAGCAGGCTGTTGTCGTTGTGCTGGCCATTGGTCCATGTTTTTTGGTTATGGGAGGTGTATATTTGTTGCTGTGTCAGAGGATTGTAAATGTAAGTGTCTGTGGTTTCTTGATAATCTGTGAGCAAGCCGCGCAGGTTGTACAATGGATTTTCCCATGTTTTAATAGAAGTTTCATGTTTGATGCCTGGGGCTTGTTCTGTGGTGATTTCATTGTATGCGCTGATTTGGCCTGTGCTGTCATAATGTGCATTGAGCCATTCTTTTTGTGTGGTGACACCCAGATCTGTGATAGTGGTTTCTTGATAGTGGTGCTGTTGGTTGTTAGTGGTGTACGCATCTGCAAAATCAGCATTCCAGGTTTTGGTGTATGACAGGTGTTCTGGGGTTTGGCCAGTTTCTGTGTATCCTATGACCTGGCCTTTGTGGTTATATTGTATACGTGTGCGTTGTTTGTGAGTGTGTCCATGATTGTCATTGTGCTCTGTTTCTGTGAATTGTTGAAGGCGGCCATGTATGTCATGTGCGCCTGTCCAGGTTTTTTCATATGTTCCCACTTGGGTGTTGAGGCCTGTTTCTTGATACGCTGTGAGCTGGTTGAGGTCATTGTATATTAAGGCTTGCCAGTGCCGGCTGGAGGGGCCTTGGACATTGGATGTTTTGTTGTCTGTGTACGCGATCAGGTTCCCATGCAAGTCATAGTCCATGAACAAACGGGTGGTGTCTTCTTCTATGCGTAAAGTGTCTAATCCAAAAGCATTTTGTGCGGTTCTGGTCATTGATTCTGTGTATCCAATGACTTGTTGCAGGTCATTGTAGGATGAGATGGTTTTTTGTGTTTCTGTGGTGACATCAGGCGCCTCAGACGAGGTGATGATTTCTTGATAATTTGTTTCGCGGTTCAGGGCATCATATTGGGTGGATGTGCGCTGGGTTGTGGTATGATAATTGAGCCTGTTGTCTGAGGTGGTTTTGTGATGGGTTTTGGTGTATGTGCATCTTTGGCCTCTGTCATTGTATTGGATGTGTTGTGTTGTGTCTGTGGTGTTGATGTCTGGTTCAGCGGATGAGTTTGTTTGGGTGTTTTCTTCAATGATTTGGCCTTGGTTGTTGTATATTGTGTTGAGCCTTTGTGTGTTGGTTTGTAATTGATAGACAATCTGGCCTTGGGCATTTTGTTTTTGTTTGGTTTTGTGATCTTGAAATGTTTTGAGTTGTCCCAGTGGGTTGTATGTGCCGGTCCATTGGCGTGTGGTGTTGGCCCCGGGTTCTTTGCTGGTCCATTGGGTTTCTGTGTACGCATTGATGAGCCCTTGTTGGGTGTATTGGATATTGGTTCTGTTGGTGTGCTCACTGATGTTTATGTCAGTGCGTTCTGGCGGGCCAAGCGAGTATTGTTCTGTGTCTTGTGTGTATTGGTTTTGTCTGCCATAGGCGTCATAGAGGATGCCTGTGCGTTTGACTGTGGTGGCCAGCTGCGATTTGCTGGAATTGTGGATGGTTTCTTCATAGGCGTTTGTTTGGCCTTGGTCATTGTATGTGATGTTTTGGCGCACAGTGTTGGTGATGACATCATAGGCTGGCCCCTGGGTGTTTTGGGTGCGGGTTTGTTCGTTGGATTGTACCACTTGGCCGGCTGTGTTGTTTTGGGCTGTCCAGGTGATGGTGTCTTGCAAATCCGGGGTGACTGAGGTTTGTTTTGTTTCCGTGTAGTCAGACAGATGGCCATTGGGGTCATAGTCTGTGTGTGTGCGGTTTGTGATGGTGGTGGTGTGGAGCGCATGGTTTTGTGTGTCTGTGTCAGTGCGGGTGTCTTGATAAGTCAAGGCACGACCCTGGAGATCATGTTGAATATTGGTGCGTGTGTGTGTCTGTGTCAGGCCTTGGTCATGGTCTTGGGTGATGTCTTGATAGGATTCTGCACGGGCCAAGGCATTGTATGTGGTGTGTGTGCGTTTTTTGGTTTTGTGGGAACTGTATATCAGCCGGCCCAGGGGATTGTGTATCTCATGTCCGTTGGGATCCACACTGCGGGAATAGATGTTGTCTGTGTGGGTTTGTATTTGGTTGATGGAGTTGTATTGGCTGTGTGTGCGGTTGATTGTTGTTAATATATGGGGTCTGTCTGAAGAGCGGGTGTCTTCTGCGTAAGAATAGAGACGGTTTTGGTCATCATACTTGATATTGGCGCGATGTGTTGTGTTGGTGTGATTCAGATTTAAAGCTTGGCGGGTGTGGGTTTCTTGGTAAGACTGCAATTGGCCGCGGTTGTTATACGCGATGTTGTTTCTTTGCGCTGTGACTGTTTGGAGCGGGTCTTGTTCTGTGCGTGTGAAGCGTGTGTTTAAACCGGCTTGGTTGTGTCGGCCTTGCCAGTGCGTGGTTTTGGTGATGTGCGGCCGGTGATTGGTGACACTTGTTTCTTCGTACGCGGCGAGTATCCGTGCATTGGTATAGGCCATGCCTGTGCGTTCTGTGTGCGTGTTGGTGTAGAGTATTTCTGTGTCTGCAACACCGAAGACCGTCGTGTTGTCACTGTAAGATTCTGCCAAGCCTTGTTCATTGTATGAGGTGTTGAGTCGATCCTGCAGTGTGATGATATCAATAAGCACTTGGCCATTGGCTGCTTGACCATATTGGTGTGTTGTTTTGGTGTAAGAATCTTTTTGTCCCAATCCTATGTAAGTGATGCCTGTGGTGGTTTCGGTGACTGTGACATCCGGGGCTTCTGACGACACCGTGATGTCTTGATAATCAGAAATTTGGCCGAGATTGTCATAGTCTGTGGACAGCCGGTTTTTGGTGATGGTTAAGTTGAGCGGGGATCCGCTGATCGATTGTGTGATGTTTTTTTCTTGGTATGAATAGTTTCTGCCTTGGTCATCATATCGGCCTTGTGACCAGATGGTTTTTTTGAGCATGTCTGAGGTGTCTTGATTTGTTTCTGTTTCCACATAATAGGTGATTTGGCCTTGGTTATTGTAAAACACGTGATCACGGGTTTTTTTTGTCTGGAGATTGAGGATTTGCTGGCCAGTCTCATCATAGGCTTGGGTGCTTGTGATTTCTGTCTTGCTTGTTTCTTGGCCCAAAGCATTGTACGCCATGTCTTGGACATGCGTGGTGTTGGTGTATCCGTCTTCATCCATGGTGATCTCGATGTAGTCTGTGAGTTGGTCTTCCCCATTGTATTGCATGAACCCGCGCATGGTGCGGCGTTGGCCGATAATGCCTGTGCCTTCGAGGATTTCATCATATCCCAGCATGCGGCCGCGTATGTCATATAGGATGCCTGACCGTTGTGTATGGAATGTCCTGAGCGCTGTGTCTTGCGGCCGGGAGATTCTGTGGATGTCTGTGCGTTCGGCATACCAGGTCACTTGGCCCAATGGGTCGTATTGGATATTGTCACGCGTGAGCGTGGACACAAGATCCGGGGATGAAGTAGAAATGGTTTGTTCAATATATGATTTTGTTTTGCCATGATCATCATACTCTATGTCAGTGCGTTCACGCACTTCTGTTTTGTTGAGGTTGTCGCCTGTGTGTGTGATGGTTTCTTGATACCCTCTGAGCCGGCCATTGCTGTGGAATTGCGCATGGCTTTTTGTGATTTGGGTGGTGGTGTTCATGCGCACAATGAGCATGGCGGCACTGCCTGGGCTAAGAGACAAAAGAATAGGCGTTGAGGATGGGTAAAGCACCTCCTGGCCTGACAAGAGATCTTGTTGTTGGTCTGTGGTGAGCGCATCCCATGCGATTTCTGTGTCTGTAAATAGTAATAGGGCCCCTGTGAGCATGGCCTGGTCTATGTCATCCAGTGTTGGGAGTGCTTGTTGTGTGGTGCCGGTTTTGTGTATGGTTTCTTGTTGCTGTGCCACAGTGCCAAATGTGTCATATTCTATGTCTGTGACATGACGTTCGGTGTTCAAATCCGGGGTGCGGGTGTCATGTATGGTTTCTTGGAATCCCAGGGTTTTGCCGTATTGGTTGAAAGTGATGTTGTTTCTGTCAGTGGTGAGGGTGTATCCTGGTTGGCCATCATTAATAAATATATTTGTTGTGGCTGAGTCATTTGTGACAAAACCAGCGCCATTAAATCCTGTGGCATGCCAAGCAGTTTGTCGCAGCATGCTTTGGCCTGGGGTTTCTGTTTGCTCCTCATATCTATCCATACGGCCCAGGACATCATAGCGGGTGTGTAGTCTGTGGGTTATTTCTTCCAAATGTAGGGTGATGTTTATTTGGGCCAGCCCTTGGTTTAATTGTAGTTCTGTTTGGTCATCTAAGAGGACCATTTCTTCATTTAATATAGCTTGCTGTTGGGCATTCGTGAGATCTGCCCAGGAATAGACACTTCCAAAATTGGTGAGTAGGTTTTGGAGGGTGTCTTGTTTTTGATTTTCTGTGTACTGTGCCCACAAAGAAGGCAGGGACTTGGTGCCGCGGGACTCTTTAACAGACACATCCGCATAGCTGAGCATTCGGCCCATGCCGTCATTGAGCATATTGGTGCGGATTTTTTCAGTGACAAGACCTTCTCGATTTGTTGTTTTTTCATAATAACCCACCATATTCCCCTTAGATCCATACACCATTTGGGCACGGTCTTGAAACACATGGCCACCTGGGGTGGCTTGGTCCCAGATGTCATCCTGGTATCCAATTATTTGGTTGTTGATGTTGCGTATGATATGGCTGCGATTGATAATCATTGTGTGATCAAGGGCAGGGGCGAGCCCTTCCCCAACAGAAAATCTATGTATTGTTTGGGTTTCTGAATAAGGGGTGATGTTTTCCACGGTGAGTGTTTCTGTGAGGTTTATTGTTTCCCCACCAAGACCTGTGCCTGTGTTTGTGGTGTTTTGGACATAGCTGACAACACAATTGTCTTGAATCACTGCGTCTCTGACTGTTCTGGTTGTTTCAGCATTGACAGTGTCTCCGTTTCTGTCCAGGCCTTGAGTTGTGGTGGTTTCGATCCCTGTGCAAACTTTGTTGTATCTGTCATATGATTGGTTTTGCAGGGTTTTGGTGATTGTGACATCCGGGTCTTGGTCTGTGACTGTGGTTTCATAATAATCTGACATTTTGTTGCGGGGGTTGTAGTCTGTGCTTTGGCGTGTGGTGGTGTAGAGAATATTGTCTGGTCCTATGGATTCTGCCACATAGGTGTTTTTACGCATATGCTCATCGTAGTCTATGTGGCTTTCTTTATAAGTGGTTGTTTCACCAGTGGAGGATTTTATGAGATCTTGAAAATCAGTGACAAGGTTGTGGTTGTTGTATCCCAAGGCTGTCCATTCATGGGACTGTAGAAAACGGTTTTGCTGTAGGGAACGGTCGCGACCGTTCCCTACGACATTTACGAATAAATCTTCTTTAAAAAATATCAACCTATTATAGTCATCATAGGTGGCGTTTTCCCAGGTACGGCTGGTGACCTCCCCCATTGGGTCAATCAGTGTTTCTTCATATTGAATCAAATTGCCGTATTCATCGTATTCTGCGTTGTTCCATATTCTGTTGTTCTTTTCTTCAAAATGGTTGGTGACTTCTTCTTGGTAAACCAGAATTTGGCCGGTTTGGGTGTAAGGATGAAAAGGAATTTCCGTAGCCTGCCGATTCATCGGCGCATTTTCTGCCAGGGCGGGGGCAACCGTTGTCGCTAGATATGGTCCCTGTTTGTCGGAAGGGAGCCCCGCCCCTACGACTTCCCTCTCCCCTTGTGGGAGAGGGTTAGTGTCAGAGGTTAAACCTGCGCGCCATAGGGTGTGGGTGTCATTGTTGTCTGTGTCTGTGATGGTTTGTTCGTAGCGCATCACGCGGTCGGCAAAGTCGAATTCTTGGGCTGACCAGTCTTTGATCGTGTTGTTGCCAAAGGCGTCTGTGTCGGTTTGGGT
>JANQER010000319.1 GCA_028278255.1 Elusimicrobiota bacterium
AGGCCCTCACCCTTCACTTCGTGAAGCCCTCTCCCGTCAGAGACAGGAGAGGGGGGTTGAAGGAAAAAAGCATTTCGCAACAGTCCCCAGATACATTTAATAGATATTCACATGACCGACAAAGATTGTTTAAAAAAAGTCATTGCTTTGCGCAGGCAGATTCATCAGTGTCCGGAATTGGGCGGCCGGGAATTTAAGACAACCGCTTTGGCGGGCAAGACGCTGAAAGCCGCAGGGATCCGTTACAAGCGTTTTCATCCCACTGGGCTTATGGCTGAGTTGGGGAATAAGCCGGGCCCTTGTGTGGCCATCCGGGCTGATATGGATGCCTTGCCTTTGGCGGAAAAAACGCAGTCTGTTTTTCAGTCGCGTTGTCCCGGTATTATGCATGCGTGCGGACATGATGCGCATACAGCCATGGTTTTGACCACTGCTTTGCGTTTGGCCAAGGAAGCCCGTTATTTGCCGGGACAAGTGAAGTTCTTTTTTCAGCCTGACGAGGAAACGTCTCAAGGCGCGCGTCAGCTGGTGAAGCAAGGGGTGATGGATTGCCCGAAAGTGCAGGCTGTTTTTGGCCTGCATGTGTTCCCATGGCTGCCTGCAGGCACCATTGGGATTAAGCCAGGGCCTTTAATGGCATCAGTTGACAGGTTCTTTATTGAGATCATCGGCGAAGGCGGGCATGGCGCTTATCCGCATAACGGCAGGGATGCCATTGCGATTTCCGCGCATGTGATTCAGTCATTGCAGTATTTGGTGGCGCGGCAAGTGGACCCAGTGGCGCCTGTGGTGGTCACAGTGGGAACAGTGCAGGGCGGGAATCGTTTTAATATTTTGGCGGACAAAGTGGTTTTGACCGGGACTGTGCGGACTTTGTCTGATTATTGGCATGGAAAAATGTCACGGATTATTCCGGACACTGTGAAGGGGATGGTGAAGGCTTTGGGCGGCACGTGCCGGATTCGCTATGACACTTTGAGTCATGCTGTGATCAATAACGCGCCCATGGCCGCGCTGGCCCGGAAAGCAGCAGTGAAAGTTGTGGGACAGAAAAAAGTGATTGATCTGGAGCATCCTTCCATGGGCGGGGAGGATTTTTCAGAATATTTGAAAAAGGCGCCTGGTTGTTTTGTGTATTTGGGCACAGGCGCAGATGCCAAGACAAAACATCCCTGGCATCATCCTTCGTTTTTCCTGCACGAACCATCAATGCTGGTGGGCGTGAAGTTTTTGAGCGAACTGACGAAGCAATGCCTCAGTCGGTTGAATGCCAATGAAATATAATTCTGCATTTTCTACATGATCTACATGTGAAAA
The DNA here is from genome assembly GCA_028278255.1 of Elusimicrobiota bacterium. GTDB lineage: Bacteria > Elusimicrobiota > Elusimicrobia > FEN-1173 > FEN-1173 > JANQER01. Next base: position 1,318 of record JANQER010000319.1, read on the forward strand.
TTTGAATAGTTGGAATCGAAACCAAAATTTATTTGTGGAGGAATGTGTATGTTAAGCGTAATCGTTGGAATTATTGTGTCTGCATTGTCTGTTTGGGGAATGATTTGTTGGTATCAGGATTTATTCGTTTTTTTGAAAGGCATGCTGCCGCTTGGTTTTTTCTTGGGCGGTTTGGTGGCGATTATTGCAGGGGTTTCTTCTTTTAGAAAAGCGCCTGTTGTGAGTTCAGATAAATCGTCTTCCTCCCAGGAGAACCCCAAATGAGAGAGGACAGTGTTTTATGGGCCAGTTGCGAAACAGCCTATTTAGGCCCTCACCCTTCACTTCGTGAAGCCCTCTCCCGTCAGAGACAGGAGAGGGGGTTTGAAGGAAAAAAACATTTCGCAACAGTCCCTTTGTTCTTGTGAAAAAAGTCAGGCAAATCGGAGAATGGGGTTTGTTGGGGCGCATGCTGCCATTGATGCGCCAGGGATTGTCTTCGCAGGTCAGGGTGAAGCCCGGGGATGATGCCGCTGTTGTGAGAGTGAAGAACAAGGGTGATTTGGTCATCACCACTGACATGATGGTTGAGGATGTGCATTTTGACAGGAAATGGACATCCGGAGAGGATCTCGGGCACAAGGCATTGGCTGTGAATTTGTCGGATTTGGCAGGGATGGGAGATGTGCAGCCCATGTGCGGGGTTGTTTCCTTGGGCATCCCCCCGGACACACCTGTGAATTTTGTGGACAAGATGCAAAAAGGCTTAAGCTGTCTGGCCAGGGCGTATGGGCTTGATATTGTGGGTGGAGACACTGTTCGCAGCCAAAAGATTGTTGTTTCCATCACTGTTGTGGGGCTGCTGCGCAAGGGGGCATTGCCTATTTTGCGGTCAGGCGCGCGAATAGGAGATTGTGTGTTGGTCACTGGCACGCTGGGAGATGCTGCTGCAGGATTTCAGATATTGAAGAAGGGGAACAAAGGGAAAAAGATGAAACCTTTGGCCGCTTCTTTTGAAAGACATTATTTGCTTCAACGATTTTTACGGCCTGAGCCACGGATTCATTTGGCGCGTCAGTTGACGAGAACAGGCCGAATGACCAGTTTGATGGATTGTTCTGACGGTCTGACAAAATCTGTTCATTTGCTGTGTGAGGCTTCCGGCGTGGGTGCACGGATTGATGCCGCGAAGCTGCCGGTGTCTTCTGCTCTTTCCTCTTGGGCTGCAGACGCAGAGACCGCTGTTGATTTGGCATTGACCGGCGGAGAAGATTATGAATTGGTGATGACAGCTCCGCCTGGCACTGCCCGCAAAATGGAAAAAAAGCGTTTGGCGCGTGTCATTGGCCAAATCATTCCGCAGCCACAAGGCGTCAAAGTATCCGGCCGAGGGAAGAAACGTTCAGAGCCTCAAACATTTGAACATTTTTGCGAAAATATTTAATTTTACATTTCCGGCTTGCCCGGATTAAGGATATCATCTATGCCATTGGATAAAAAATCTTTTGTGTGGGAAACGCATTCTGAAAGCGATACGCTCCATTTGGCGCGTTCTTTGGGCGCGTTGCTGCGTCCGGGAGATTGGGTGGCGTTGGTGGGTGATTTGGGAACAGGAAAAACAGTTTTTGCAAAAGGATTGGGAGCGGCTTTTCATTGTGAGGGACTGATGCGCAGTCCGACTTTTTCTTTGGTGCAGACATACAAGTCCAGGTTAGGCAAACAATGTTTTCCTTTGCATCATGTGGATCTTTTCCGTCTTCAGCCCAATGAGGTGCCGTTGCTGGAATGGGAGGAGTTGTTTGACAATGACAGCATCACAGTTGTTGAGTGGGCGGAAAAAGCCAAGCTTTTTTGGCCCCCCCATTGTTTGCCGGTGAGTATTTCTTATCGCGCACATGACCACCGGGTATTTGAATTTCAAATTTTTGGCCACCGCTCCGCTGAGATTGTTGAAGGATTGAAAAAAATAATGAGAGAAGGGTGAATAGGACTGAATAGGGTTGAATAAGGCTGAATAAGGGTAAAAAATAAAAATATTTTTGTCTTTTCCCCTATTCATCCCTATTCATCCTTGTTGCACTCTTATTCATCCCTATATGGAGAGTTTTCATGAAGATATTGGCGCTTGAGACAACAAGAAAAAAATCAGGCATATGCCTTTGGGAAGATTTTAAGGTGCGGGCCGTCAAAGTGGAAAATGACACCCGGTCTTACAGCAACCGGCTTATGCTTAATCTGAATGATATTTTTAAGAAAGTCCCCTGGAAAGCGCAGGATTTGGATGCGATTGCCGTGAATGTGGGGCCGGGGAAATTCACAGGGCTCAGATTGGGCGTGTCTGCGGCCAGGACTTTGGGACAGATTTTGCAAAAACCAGTGTTGGAAGTGACGAGTTTGGAAGCTCTGGCGGCTCAAGGATCCGGCTGGCAAATCGGGAAGCCTTTTGTCTGGAAATTTTCACAGGATTTGCTTTGCGTGCTCACTGATGCGCTCCGAGGGGAAGTGTTTATGGCTGTGTGGCGTTTTCATAAGCTCACGGAACGCACCCGCCGCAGCATGCCTTCAGGAAAAACATATCACACTTTTGGACATCATTTTAAGCTGGTCCATTCTCTGACGCTTTTTCCTTTTGACCGGTTTCTTTCTTTTTTTCAGAGTTGTTTTCAGGTGCAGTCTTTTCTTTTTGTGGGATCTGCGGCTTATCAGTACCAGGCAGAACTCAAAAAAGCTTTTGGCCGGCGGGCGCGTTTTCTTCCGAATATTGCTGAGCCGGATGCCCGATGGGTGGCTGCCGTGGGGTCTGAAAAATTCTTCCGCAGGGAATTTAAGTCCTATAACCAGTTAAAACCTCTTTATATGCGGCCTTCATACGCGGAGGAAACTGCTTTGAAAGGCAAGGGGTGACAAAGGGTGGCAAGGGGTGACGAAGGGGGCAATTCGCCGATATTTGACAAGATGGCGCCGGAGGATGTGCCGGTGGTTTTGGAAATAGAAAAGGCGTCTACTCTTTCTCCTTGGAGTGAAACGCAGTTTTATGATGAACTGAAAAAAGATTGTGCGCATTGCCGGGTGATGCGGTTGGCAGGGGTAAAAGGTTTTTTTGTTTTTTGGATGGTGGGCCGGGAAGCGCAGATTGCCAATATGGCTGTTCATCCGGAAGCGCGCGGGCAAGGATGGGGGGAACGGATTTTAAACGAGCAGATGACAATGGCAAGAGGGTTGGGGGCGCAGCTCATGACTTTAGAAGTGCGCGAAGGCAATGCCTCTGCCAGACGTTTGTATGAAAAGGCCGGATTTTTGAAAACATCTTGCCGGCCCGGGTTTTACGAGGGAAGAGAAACCGCTGTTCTGATGGAAAAGCACCTCGAGAATTGTCACCATGATGAAACTTAAAACGCGGATATTTATTTTGCTTGTTTTTTCCTGGGCTGCGGCGCCCTGTGTTTTGTGGGGGACTGCTTCAGGGGATCAAGAATCCTCTCATTATTATCTTCGAGGGCTTCTCTGTGAAAGAGCCGGCCAGCTGGAGCAGGCTCTGGAAAATTACGAAAGGGTTCTTCATTTGGACCCTGAGAATTCTTTTATTCACAAAACAGTGGCGTCTTTGGCTTTGCGTGCGAATCAGGTGGATTTGGCTTTGCGCGAAGCCAAAAAAGTGGCGGCAGTTGAGCCTGATAAATCAGAATCTCATTTGTTGTTGGGGCGGGTTTATTTGGCCAAAGGAAATCAGGCTCTATCCATCAAGGCGTTTGAGCAGGCGTTGGCCTTGGATCCGGAAAATCATGAAGCCTTGCTTTATACAGCACATTTACGCCTTCTCACAGAACCTGAAAAAGCTTTGGCCATCTACAGGACATTCCTTCAAAAAAATCCAGAATCCATAGAAGTGCGCGTGCGGATCTCTGATCTTCAGAGACGTTTGGGCGATCTGGCGGGTGCTGAAAATACTTTGAAGGACATACTGGCGTTATATCCGTCGGATTTTTCCGCTCATCTGGCCTTGGCGCAAATTTATGAGGTCCGCCACGACACAGCCGCTGCTCTTTCCTCTTATGAAACCTGCCGTTTTTTGGATCCGGACAATACAACCATATTGCTGCGTTTGGGCGAATTATATTATCAGTCAAAGAAGATGGCTTTGGCGCAGGAAGTTTTTGCGCATGCCTCGCTTGTGGCGCCGGATGATGTGTCGTTTGATTTTTGGCTGGCGCTTTTGGCGGAAGAAAGAGAAGACTGGAATGAAGCCGTGTTGCGGATGTTCAAGGTGAGCCGAGAGAGTCAAAAGCCGAATGTGATGCTGCGTTTGTCCTATTATTATAACAAACAGAAAAAGCCGCATAAATCTTTAGAAACACTTCAGGCTTTGCAAAAGCAAAAACCAGACAATCCGGATTATATGTATTATTTGGCGCTTGGATACGAAGATTCGGAAAAATATCGTCAAGCGATTCGCTGGTTTAAAAAAATTATAAAGATTGACCCTGCCCGGTCTGAAGCGTATTTTCATTTGGGCGTCAATTGGGACAACCTGAAAAAGTTTCATAAAGCAGAGCCTTATTTGAGGCGCGCTGTGGCGCTGAACCCTGGTCATGGGGTGGCCATGAATTATTTGGGGTACAGCTGGGCAGACAGAAACAAAAACCTGGAACAGGCTCTGGTTTATATTCAGCAGGCTTTGTTGCTGGATCCGGATAATCCGGCATACCTTGATTCTTTGGGGTGGGTATATTTCAGGATGGGCCGCCTTAAGGAAGCGGAAATCGCTTTAAGAAGCGCAGTCAAAGAAGCAGAGGATCCTTTGGTGTGGGAGCATTACGGAGAAGTCTTGGCCAAATTGGGGCGGCCGAAGGATGCTTTAAAAGCTTGGTTAGAAGGGTTCCTCTTGGATCCTGACAGCCGCAGCCTGAAAAAGAAAATAAAAGGAAAAGGCTTGACCGGTTCTGTGCGTCCCGGAACAGGCGCGCATATTGTTTTAAAGAAGGTGGAAGACAATCTTCTTCATCTTCAGAATTTCGCCGGGTTTATGCGGCTGGGCGGGAAAGACAAAGCGCGTCCTTTTCAGCTCAAAGGGCTTATTTATTATGCGCGGCCCCAGTTGTTTCGCCTGGAGTTTATGGGGCCTTTTTTTGCGCCGGATGCTTTGCTGGTAAAAAACAAGCATGGGGTTCATTGGCGGTCCAACAGCCGGGTGTCTCTTGATTTGGACCGGACAGAATATTGGCTGAATATTTTCGGGGCTTTTTTTTCAGGTGAATTTGTCAGCCGTTTTGATGATGCTGGCGTGCGTGTGAGGATGAAAGACAGCCGATTGACTTATCAGGCGGATTTCGGACTGCTTGAAATAGACGGGAGAAAAAAAGTATTGACCAGGCTTGAGTGGAAAGGCCGGAAAGGCAAATCTCAAAAGCCTGTTTGTTTTAAGTTTTTGCATTACCGTCAGACGAATGGGTTGTGGATGCCGTCGACAGTGGAATGCGAAGTGCCCGCAGACCATTTTAAGATTTCTTTGGATTTGAAACGGATTAAGGTGAACGCTGAGATTGACGGCGCCCTTTTTCAAACACCATGATGTGGATAAGAAGGAAATAAATAACCAAATTCCAAGAAACAATAACCAAATAATAACCAGAATAATTGTTTTGCCCATAAATTTTGTGAAAGAGCTTTAAAACAATATGCCTTCCCCTGTCCTCCATACCTTATCCCCTGTCAATGTCAATGCAATTCGCACTTGTGTTGTTTCTGCACATGCGAAAATCAATTTGTTTTTGGAAATCAATGGCCGCCGTTCGGATGGTTATCACAATTTGATCTCGATTTTTCAGGAAATTTCTTTGGCGGATGAACTAAAAATAACGCGGCAAAAGAAGCCGGGATGCCTGCTCAGATGTTCTGATGCCGGGCTTTCCACTGGGGCGGACAATTTGGTGGTTCGAGCGATTGATGCGTTTCAGAATTTCTTCCAAATAAAAAAATCTTTTGGACTCAAAGTTGTTCTTAAAAAAAATATTCCAATGGGCGCCGGGCTGGGCGGCGGGTCCAGTGATGCGGCCGCGGCTTTGAAAGCTTGCTGGCACATCATCACGCACAAACCTATAAATGAATTCCCTGAAAAATCTTTTTTGTCTGTGGCGCGCAATCTGGGCGCTGATGTGCCTTTTTTCTTAAAAGGCGGATTGGCCCGGGCGCGCGGAATCGGTCAAATCCTGACGCCTATTGAGGTGCGCCGGCGCGTTTGTTTTTGGTATGTGCTGGTTTTTCCGAGGACAGCTGTGTCCACAAAATGGGTTTATAATAAATTACGCTTTCCGTTGACAAAGCCCCGATCAAGTCGTAAACTTAAGGAGATTTTATTGCAAGGCGGCACAGCCCGGGCTTGTGCGCCTTTCCTGTATAACCGGCTGGAGGAAGTGGTGCTGCCGCGGGTGCGGGTTGTGGCGCAGGCCAAAAAAGCTTTGCTGCAGGCCGGGTGTTTGTCTGCTTTGATGTCCGGGTCAGGGTCATGTGTTTTTGGCTTGGCTGAATCCCATGAAAAAGCCAAAAAACTGGCAGACAAAATAAAAACAAATAAGTGGGACGTGTGGGTGGTTCATTCGTTGTAATGGCGGGGCTTTCAGTTGATTGAGGAACTCAAACAATGAAAGGTTGAGTGAAAATAGACAACCGGTGAGGTCTCCCTTGGAAATCACAGAAATCCGTGTCACTCTTAGAAATGAAGGCCGGCTAAAAGCTTTTGTCACTGTGACGTTTGACAATTGCTTTGCCGTGAGGAATATGAAAATTGTGCAGACTGAAAAAGGGCCTATGCTCTGCATGCCTTCCCGCAAGCTTCCTGATGGTTCCTTTAAAGATGTGGCTCATCCCATTAACGCAGGGTTCCGGTCTTATTTGGAAAAGAAAGTTTTCGACGTGTACGCAGCTGAATGTGCAAAAGAAAAATCCCATCAATCAACAAATCCGC
>JANQER010000328.1 GCA_028278255.1 Elusimicrobiota bacterium
TGGTGACTTGTATGAGATTACAGGAAGCACAATTACCAAGCACATCTACGCCGGTTCCCAACGCGTCGCGCAAATAATGACCAATAACCAATTACAAATGACCAATTACATCCATGCCGATCATCTTGGATCAACAACCCTTCTGACCGACGAAAACGGAAACAAAATCCAAGAGACAAATTACACTCCATTTGGTAGTATATGGGAAACTGATAGCTCTTTGACAGACAAACTGTATACGGGTCATCGTTCAGACATTACAGGATTGATATATGCCAAGGCCCGTTATTATGATCCAAGTTTTGGACGCTTTATCACATGTGACACAATAGTCCAAGCTCCTTATGATCCTCAATCGTTGAACCGTTACACATATGTTCGCAACAATCCCATAAATCTGGTTGACCCATCAGGCCATAGCTGGTTAAGTAAAGCCTGGCGCAAAAGTGGCTGTGCAAAATGGTGGAATAAAAACAGATATTATGCGGTCACTGGTGCTTTGGTTTTGGCAACTGGTGGTGCGGCATGGGCGACAACTGGAACTTTACATAACACTTTAGTTGCAGCAACCGTAGGAGAAGTATTTGGGGCTGGATCTGGTTATTTAGCTGCTAAGCAAGCTGGAGGTGACATAGGCAAGGGGGTATTATTTGGCTCCATAATTGGTGGGATAACCAGTGCAACTGCTTCTGGAATTGGCCTGCCAAATGATGCCAGTGGGATTATGAGAACAGACTGGAAAGCTTATGTTGGACGAGGTATTTACAGAGGTATAGTAAGAGGGATGGGTTCAGGTGCTATAAGTGGATATGCAGGCGGTGCTGGAGATGGCAGTTCAATTATGAATGGCATTGCAATGGGTGTAGCATTAGGTGTCCCAACAGGAGCCATATTAGGACTTGGTGAATATGCAGTGTCAGAGGTCTGGCCAAAAGCAATTAATAGAAGGATAAACCTTGGATTTAATTCAAAAAAATTCCTTGAAGCTGGACGGGACGGAGTAAAAGGCCTTGCTGATGGAAACATCCCAACTGGGCATGAAATTGAGGATGTCTTTTATGGGTCAATAAAAAAATCTTTGTTTTGGGAAGGGGAAGGTGGTTTTTCGATAGCTACTATCCCAATGAAACCAATAGTCACTGCAGGTGATTTTAGCATCCCATACAATGCTCTATCAACAGGAAGTATTTGGGTTGCGACAGGGAATGATATCAAAGAACAAAAGATAAAAATTAAATTTTAAGAATAACATGAGAAGAACGGAAAATATCTTTTTAATCTGCTTGTTTTTATGCATAAATGGGTGCGTGAGAGACAGTCCCATTCAGATAATGTCTTTTCAAAAACCAATAAAAAAAGTTGATATATTTTGTGATGTTTTTGTTACGCATGATGTAAAAGGAAGCATTGATATTGTTAACTTGCCATTTAATATTGACCGTTCCAAAATAATATTGAAGCAAGTTTCAAATAAATTATTTTCAAAAGGATATCAAATTCTAAAAGAAAATGTTTTTTCTGTCGGTCTATTATATAAGGGGACTTCTACGGCGGTAAGAGTAATAAAGACAAAAAAAGACAAGGTTTCTGTAGAAAACCATCCTATTGAGAATCCTCCATTGTTTATAAATAACAAGTTGAAATATGATGAAAGAAAACATTTGGATCAGGTTGTTAATAATTTGCGTGTATATCTTGGGAATCCAGGTAGAGCTTTAAATAAAAACATCCCAAGCAGTTCGCTTCTGAAAAAAACATCTGAAAGTGATTCATTCTTAATATTGTTTGTTCTTGGGCGTGAGGTTTCGACGTCAAAATCTATTGGACAAGGAATTTTAACAGGTATATTAACCCTTGGTATGGTTTCTGTTTATCAGGTGCCATTCACAAGAATAACAGGTTTTCTTATAGATGCAGAAAGTGAAAAAATAATTTGGGTTGGAAATCAATATAGGGAAGTTTCGATAAGATCTGAGAGAGGCACAGAAAAAGTGATAGATAAGTTTTTTAGGGCTTTGCCAGATAGCATATAAATTTGATTATTTTATTCCTTTTGAATTTCATGAGATATAACTTAATAATTTTTGTTTTATTAGCCCTTCTGCCCGCTCTGGGCTGTGTTGCACAAAAAACGTATATTGACCAATCTAAAAATATCTCTGCGGTTGTATATACAAATGATATTATTTCACAACAGATAGAACCTGATAAAACGGTTTATATACGAAAAGTTAATAGGGAATCTGTAAATGGGAATAGAGTTTTTGTGAGCCCTGGGGTGTGTGAAATTGAGGTAGGAATACGTATTAATGATATTGACCTAAACGGAAATTATGCTATTTCAAAGGAAAATATTAAATTAAAATTTAACGCTTTGGAAGGTTCAAAATATTATGTTGATGGGGTTCAGAAAGGGAAATTGAAGTGGGAGGCAAAAGTAAATTTTAATGAGAATTGTATGGACAGAAAAACCGGAGAATTAGTCATTAAGAGAAGAATTTATTGAGAACTTTTTGTTTTTAACCAAACGCCGCTGGCTATGGAAGACAATGCCAGCCTCCGACAAACGCCCGACGTTTTGATTTGTCGGCCTTTCGCCACTGAATCCCACTATAGACACTCAAAATCCAAATGTCACCATTGTCGTGCGATTGTCGTTGTCCAGTCCCCAATAACCCCGAAAAAACAAAAATATCGCACTTTTCCGGTGAATCTTCTTTTCAACTCAAATTTTTCATTAGACAATCTCAGACAAAAAATAATTAAGTGATGATTTTAGGCAGAGAATTGAGTAAAATAGATTTATTGTGGTCATTAATAAGCAATGTTTGGAGGTTTATATGAAAATATTTGGAGGTAATATGCGAATCTTGTCAATTGCTTGTGCTGTTTCATTAGCTTTGTGTTCTCTCAATACAACGGCATTTGCTTTTAATCAGCCGCCGTTGAATTTAAGCGCCACAACGTTTTTGGATGGAGGTGCGCCTCCGGGGCATTATTATCTGAACTATACCATTTTTACCGAGGGGCAGTCCGTCGATAAAGATGGGAAGAAAATACCCGGTGATGCACATGTAAATGTGATAGCGCAGTTGCACCAGTATTATTTTCTAAGCAATAAACAGGTGTTGGGAGGTAATTTTGGGATTGATCTGATTATGCCACTGGTGTCACCTTCTGCCAAAGGGAGCTTTTATGGCGTTGTCCCGGTGACAGCCAATACAGCAGGTCTTGGTGATCTCGTGGTGGGGCCGGCTATTCAGTGGGACAAAGGAACCCTGATGGGGAAGCCATTGTTTCAGCGCTTTGAATTCTGCGTGACTTTCCCGACTGGAAAATATGACAAAAATAAGAGTGTCAGTCCCGGATCAAATCTCACAACCATTAATCCATATTATTCATTTGTCTGGATGTTTCATCCCAGATGGGATGCAAGTTTGAGGTTATGGTATGCGCATCACAGTGAAAATGATGAAACAAAAGTGAAGCCAGGCCAAGCCATTCATTTCAACTATGCCTTTTCCAGACAAATGACCCCGAAACTGCGTTTGGGTGTGGCTGGTTATATTCTTCAGCAAATTTCTGAAGACGAGGTCAATGGCGTTAAACAGACTGATTCAAAAGAACGTGTAATGGCCATGGGGCCTGGTTTTGTCTATATGGGAAAAGGACTGACAGTGTTTCTGTCTCATCCCATTGAGTTTGGCGTTCGCAATCGTTTTAAAGGGTCGCGTACCACGCTTCAGTTGATTCACCGGTTCTAAAAAGCAGTAAATACAGAAATTTTTCTGATAGGAGGACGGGTTTTTTGCCCGTCCTCTTTTTTTGGGGGGATAAAATATTTTTTTTGAAATAGCAATTTTATACTATTTTTCAAATCCCGGATTTTTGTATCTTATAATATAATTCCCTGACTCTGGCTTTTTTGGTGTAAGGGGATATATTTATATAGAAGTCATAGAAACTCAATAGAAATTGGCCTGAATTGAGTTGTTTTTGTTAGCCCAAAATTTCCAGTTGAACGATATTTCCGTCGATCATAGTTGTTCAAAAAAGTGAAACTGAAAATTTTCCCAAAGGGCTCGGGATGTGGCCGCGCTGCGGCCATGTTCCGAGGGGGGAACCCAGGGCGTAGCCCTCCTCCCTTCCGACAAACAGGGACCATGCTTAGCAGCATGGTGAGCGC
>JANQER010000339.1 GCA_028278255.1 Elusimicrobiota bacterium
CGCGTCGGCAGGAGAGCCGGTCTGCGCACGCCTGGTTCGGCCCTCAACAGCTGCCCAAAGATCTGGGCACAGTGTCTGAGACATTTTTCAGCCGTCATCATAACGCAGACAAAAACAAGCCGGCTCTCACCCTTTATCATATTCAGGATGCGCACGGCGTTTATGGCGCGCAGATCAACACAGCCCGTATTTTGAAAAAAATGACGCGGTTTTTTCAGGACGCGCCTTTGACCGTGTGCCAGGAAGGCGGCACAGGCCCTGCGCCGCTCAAAGCCCTGCATTCTTTTCCTTTTCCCGAAGTTCTGGAAAAAGTGGCTTTTTCCTATTTAAAACAAGGCCGGTTCACAGGCGAAGAATACGCCGCTTTAACACACCAGCCGGTCGCTATTCATTTGGCGGGTGTGGAAAATGAGGACTTATACCAAAAAAATCTGCAAGCCAGACACCGGACCAAACAGGACCGGGAGCGCGTGATTCATTATTTGAAGAACTGGAAAAGACGGATGCAGGGTTTGAAAACCCGGATTTATCCGCGGGATTTGATTCTGCTGGACAAAAAAATCAATTCCTATATGGGAAGCCATGGTTCCGCTGATATCAAAATAAAAGAATTGGTTGATTTGTCCCCGGCGAACTTGAGGCAAAAGCAGTTTCCGCATTTGTACGCTTCGGTCAAAGCCCGGGATTTGTCTGAATCCATGGATGCGGCCCGGCTGGAACGGGAACGCACGGCTCTGTTCAAAGCAGTGGAAGAACATTTGGGCATGGAGGACTTGCAGGAGCTGGCCGCAGCAGCGGCTGAAACACGTTTGGGACAACAGACCCGGCTTATGTTTTATCAGCGCTTGCTGGAAGCAGGACAAGCCCTCGGAAAGAAAAAAATATATATGTCATTGAACGCTGTCCGGCAATACACGGAAAGCCTGCGTTTGATGGACAGCGTGGAGGCGCATGCCTTAATAGCTGAATGCAGGCAGTGGAAGCGGACATTGTATGGAAAATACATGCATCAGCCGGACATCAAAACCATTATTGATTGGAATGACAGTCTGGAGGCGGAAATTTGTTTTTGGCGGCAAAGCCTGTCTCCTGCGCAGTATGAATCTTATCAAAACACAGCGCCGGCTGACTGGGCGCTTGAAGAAAAAAAGCTTTTTGTGATGGAACGCCAAAACAATATCCGCCGCGCGCCATTGTCTTTAACAAACTTCAATTGGACGCAAAAGCGCCGGCAGGCGGAAGAGTTTTATCGCTGCGCTTTGCAGCGCGACCGGGCTTTGGCGCAAAATGCCGTGAAAGCCATTCAGGCGCAGGGAAAAAACAAAGGCATATTGATTGCCGGCGGTTTTCACACGCCGGGCATTGTCCGGTGGCTGAAACAAAACAATGTGCATTATGTGGTGATCCGCCCCAGGCTTGAACCCGCGCCTCAAAAAGATTTTTTTGCCGAAGAACCGGACTTGATTCAAATCACATGCCGGGGGATAAGGGAGATGATCAAACACTCTTTGCGCGAATCCCTGCAGCTTTTGAATCCGGGATTTTCCGCGGAACTGTTGAATGCTGTTGTGGCGTGCGCTGTGATAGACCGGGTTTTGTCCCAGGGCAAAAACACGCAGGCATTGAACAGCCGGATTTTGGCGCAATGGATGCAGGACCATCATCCTGGTTTTCAGATTCATGCGGCCAAAGAAATCATCAATGCCGAGGGAAAAAGACAAGTGCTTTTGATGGGCAAAAACAATGAGTCCCCTGTGGTGCTGGTGTATGAGTTTGCCGACGGACAGACAGGTTCCGACCATATTCAGATCCTTGCCGGGCCAAAGGCGGACGCGCCTGACGGCATGCAGAAGAGAGATGTGTCCCACAGACTGGGAGAGTTAAAAACAAGGCCTTTGTCCAATGCTTTTGCCGCTTGGCAGGGGCTTTTTGAAAACAAAAAACAAGGAGCTTCGTGGCAGGAGCATTTGTCGTCACAAAAAGACGTTGCGGTGGTGAATCAGGAAGGGGATGAAGATTTGTTTGCGTCCATGGCGCAGCAGGCGGCGGGTATGACGGAAAGGCTTCAGAAGCTGATCACGCCTCAGGCACAGGCTGTGCAGGAACAAGTCAATGCTTTCAGTCAGACTGTGCAAAAATCCTCCGATTCAGTGCGCTCCTTAATCTTATGGGCTTTAAAAAACCACTTAAAAGAAAAGTATAGAGATTTTATGTGCCGATGGAACAATGGGGGCGCTCTCCGTGATTTTATGCTTTTGCCCAAAAAAGCAATTTGTGTTTTTTTGCTGGCCGGCTTTATGGGTGTAATCGCTTCAGGAAATGGCCTGTTTGAAAAAAGTTTCCAGTCTCCTGCCCTCATGAATAAGCATGAGTCGATAGAAACTGTGTCTGATCTGTCTTTGGCATTGGCCGATCCTCCCAATATCGCTGAAATGTTAAAAACCGGGTCAATTTTACAGCCTGTAAAACAAACAAAAAATTCATCATTGCCTGACTTGATTTCGCAATCCTCAGTGTCAGACAGTGTGGAAATGGCAGATTCCTCTCAAACAGCTGCTTCCGGGAATCATGTTGCTCGAAAACTGAATCGTCATGGAGTGGAAATAGTTCCTCTTGATCCGAATCCCTATCCCGTTGATGATCAGCACAGTGACGGGGTTTCTGAATCAATTATTGAAAAAGCCGTTCAATGGAGCGCTTATTTCGGAGAAGCCTCTGTCAGAGCGCCGGCTCTTATTCCTGCGCAGCCGGTTTTTGCATTGAAACAGGCGCAATCCATGGCTTTTTCAGGGAGGCCGTCTCGGACGGCAAAAAGGCCGCTGCCTTTAAGACAAAGACTTCAGCCGGCTTTGGATTTTATTGGTTTGTCCAAGGGGCTTATCAATCTGCCGGGCCGGGTGACGCAGGGACATGCCCTGTTTTTGGACGCGCGCCAGGGCCGTTTTGACGAACAAGGACACTTTTCTCTTTCCGCGCCTGTGGCTTTGTCTTTGTTTCATCAGTTAAATCTTTTGAGCCGGCAGGGCCTTTCAGAAGGGAAAAAAGTGAGCATAGATGTTCTTTTGAATGACAGCCGCATGGCGGATGATCAGCCCATTGCGTCTGAAAAGGTGTTTTCCGCTGTGATGGCGCAGGCCGAAAAGTTTTATCCGGATATGAATAGAGCACTTCCGGACAAAATTAATTTCCAGACGTTTAATTTGCATGGAAAGGATGAATCCGCGTTTATCAAAAATCTGGCGGATTTCCGTTCCACGGAAGGATTGAATGTTCAAGTGCTCACCGAAGCTTCAGAAGCCAGCCTGAAGTTTTGGAAGGGACTGGACATCCCGGGGCTGAGCATTCTGGCGGCCGGACTGGCTGAGAAGCTGTCCCGGTTGGATGTGGATGTGATTTTGACCGGGGAGTTTGCAGCCCTTCTGGCCGCTCATATGGAAAAGAAAGGACAAGGCCATTTGCTTGATGACATGAGAGACGAACAAGGCCGTTTCACGCTGCCGGCTGTCAAAGAACCCGCGCCGCAGCAATTGCTTCAGGACAAAGAGGAAATCCGTCTCTTCCAAATCAATGCCTAAAACGCATTGATCCCGCTTTATGAAAAAACATGAAACCACGGATAGACACGGATGAACACTGAAAAACGAAAAAATAGCCTGGATAGAAAATCACAAAAAAATTGTTTTTAAAGTTTTTATCCCCGTGTTTATCCGTG
>JANQER010000358.1 GCA_028278255.1 Elusimicrobiota bacterium
TCACACAAGTCACAATACCCTTGTCATAAGCTTCTTGTATGCCTTTATTGACATCAGAAGAAAAACCCGCATTGTCAGCTGTGACAATGAGTTTTTTCATAAACATCTTACACAGATAAACGCTGTCAATCTTTTTTCCATAAGTTCTATCTGTGTTTATCTGTGTTCATCCGTGGTTTCAATATCATTTTTTCAGCCAGTTGTTGGCCGCCAGAGTCTCGGCGATTTGCACGGCATTTAAGGCAGCGCCTTTGCGCAAATTATCACCCACGGCCCAAAAAGTCAAAGCATGGGGATTGAACAGGTCTTTGCGGATGCGTCCCACAAGCACATCATTTTCACCTTCAGCGTAAATGGGCATGGGACAACTTGATCCTTTAAACATTGACTGCTCATCCACCACTTTGACCCCGGGAGATTTGGTCAATATGTCACGGGCAGCTTCAGGTGTAATAGGCTTTTCTGTCTCAATCCACACAGATTCCCCGTGTCCTGTAAACGTGGGCACACGCACAGTGGTGACTGTCATTTGAATGGAAGGATCCAGAATTTTGTGCGTTTCCTTGATGACTTTCCATTCTTCATTGCTGTAGCCCTCTTCTTCGATTTTCCAATTGTTGGCCAGGACATTAAACGCAATCCGATCCGGGAACCCGCCAAAATCAGAGACTTTTTCACCCTTCAGGACCAGAGCCATCTGCTGTTTCATGGTTTCAACAGCCTTGGCGCCGGCGCCGGACACAGCCTGATAAGTGGACACCACAGCGCGTTTTATTTTAAAAGCCTTGTGTAATGGGGCCATGCCCATGAGCAGTACAGCCATGGTGCAATTGGGATTGGCAATAATGCCTTTGTGATTTTTCAAGACCTCGCCATTCACTTCCGGAATCACCAAAGGCACTTCCGGGTCCATGCGGTAATCAGACCCATTGTCAATGAGAACAGCGCCCCGGGACACAGCCTCTTTGCCAAAAACCACAGCTGCGCCTTTTTCCCCTTCAGTCCCGGCAAAAAGAGCAATATCAATCCCATCAAAAGACTCAGGCTTGGTTTCCTGAACAGCATATTTTTGTCCGTCTATTTCTATTGTTCTTGAACTGCGCGCCAAAATACGCAGCTCATCCAATGGGAATTTTCTTTGAACCAATATACGAATCATTTGAATTCCAACAGCGCCAGCACCGACAACCGCCACTTTATATTTCTTCACAACACGACTCCTTTTCCCGAATTTAGAAACGAAATATTAGCTTTTTTTCATCAAAATATCCAATGGACTTTTTGGCGCACTGGACAGGCTCCTCACCACATGCGTATAAATCATTGTGGTGTTTAAATGATTATGGCCCAGCAAATCCTGGATCTCCCGGATATTCACGCCATTTTGGAGCAAATGCGTGGCAAAACTATGTCTCAATGTGTGAACCGTGGCATGCTTGGGGATATTGGCTTTTCTCACAGCCGCGAGCACACATTTCTGAATTGTATTGTCATGAATGTGATGCCTGCGTATCTTCCCGGACCGCGGATCAACAGACAAAGCATTGGCTGGGAACACATACTGCCAGGCCCATTCTCTTCCGGCATTGGGATATTTTTTGTCCAACCCGTTCGGCAAATAAACTTCTCCGTGTCCTTTTTTTAAATCTTCTTCATGAACAACCTTCACTTTTTCCAAATGCAGAAAAAGCGCGGTTTTGACAAGACCGGGCAATAATGTGGCACGGTCCTTATCGCCTTTACCGCTGCGCACATAAATCTTGTCCGCATCAAAATCAATATCCTTCACCCGAAGCCTGC
>JANQER010000393.1 GCA_028278255.1 Elusimicrobiota bacterium
CGGTGACAGAAAAGCTTTTGACTTTGACCAAAAAGAAGACACAATCGAAATAGAAGCCGGCACAGTCATTGTTTCCTCAGGATTCAAAACCTTTGATGCGGAAAAACTCCCGCAATACGGATACGGCAAATACCCGGAAGTATACACAGCCCTTGAAGTCGAAAGACTCTTAAATGCTTCCGGCCCTACGGGCGGACACCTTGCCATGAAAAACGGACAAACCCCCAAATCCGTGGGCATTGTGCATTGCGTGGGGTCCAGGGACAAAAAAACCAACCGCTGGTGTTCCCGCGTGTGCTGCATGTTCTCGCTCAAATTGGCGCACATGGTCAAAGCGCACACGCAGGCGGAAGTCACCAACTTTTATATTGATGTGCGTACACCGGGCAAAGGGTATGAGGAATTTTACGACCGTGTTTTAGAAGAAGGCGTACAATTCGTCCGCGGCCGCGTGGCTGAAGTCACAGACTGGGCCATGTCCCCGGAAGAAGAAGGCAAAATGGTGGTGCGCGTGGAAGACACTTTGGCAGGTTTTGTCCGCCGGATCCCGGTGGACATGCTGATCCTCTCCACAGGACTGGAAGCCCAGCCTGATGCGCAGGATGTGAGGCGCATGTTCAACATGAGCTGTTCCTCAGAAGGCTTTTTCATGGAACGCCATCCCAAACTGGCGCCTGTGAGCACTCCCACAGAAGGCATATACCTGGCAGGCGCCTGCCAAGCGCCAAAGGATATTCCTGACACAGTGGCCCAAGCCGGTGCAGCAGCAGGAGAAGCCCTGAGTCTAATGGACAAAGGATTTGTGGAAATAGAACCCAACACCGCTGAAATCATTGAAGACGAATGCTCCGGATGCAAGACATGTCTTGCGGTCTGTCCTTACACAGCCATCACGCGCGATGAACAAAAGAAAAAAGCCGTGATCAATGCGGCTCTTTGCAAAGGCTGCGGCACATGCGTGTCTGTGTGCCCGTCCGGTTCCATCAAACAAAATCTTTTTGAAGACGAACAAATTTTCACAGAAATCAATGCGTTGATTAAAAGCAAGGCGACTGCTTAGAAACATAATATTTAAAACCACGGATGAACACGGATGGACACTGTAAATCATATCAAAGGTTTTTATTTCATTATGGTCGGACCACTGGTGTCTTTTGTTTTTACCGTGTTTATCCGTGTTCATCCGTGGTTGCTTAAAAAGGAGGTCATATCACGTGTCAGAAAATTGGGAACCTAAAATCATAGCTTTCTTTTGCAACTGGTGTACTTACACAGCCGCTGATTTGGCAGGTGTTTCACGGATGCAGTATGCGCACAATGTCAGGATTATTCGGGTGATGTGTTCCGGCCGCATGGACCCGCAATTTGTCTTAGATGCTTTTGCCAAAGGCGCTGACGGGGTGCTCCTTGGCGGCTGTCACCCGGGCGACTGCCATTACATAGAAGGCAATTACAAAGCGCTCAGAAGATCGGCTCTCTTAAAAACAATGCTTCAAGACATGGGCATTGAAGACGCCCGCTACCGTCTGGAATGGATCTCTGCGTCCGAGGGGGACAAAGTGCAGCATGTCATCAATGACATGGCGGCCAAAGTCAAAAACCTGGGACCTTTGGGGCTTCCCAAAAAGTTTGCAGATTGGGACAAAGAAATGGATGACTTAGAAAAGAAAATCGAAAACAAAGGGGAACCTGCCCATGTCAAATAAACCGAAAATCGCTTTTTACTGGTGTGCTTCCTGCGGAGGATGTGAAGAATCTGTGGTGGATTTGGCCGAAGGCATCCTGGATGTGGTCAAAGCTGTTGACATTGTGTTTTGGCCTGTGGCCCTTGATTTCAAAAAGAAAGATGTGGAAGCCATGCCTGACGGATCTATTACGGCTTCTCTGATCAATGGGGCTGTCCGCACTTCCGAGCAGGAAGAAATGGCGCATTTGCTCAGACAAAAAAGCCAAGTGGTCATTGCGTATGGCTCTTGCGCGCACACGGGCGGTATTCCCAGCCTCACCAATCAATTTGCCAAAGAAGACATTTTAAAATATGTCTATGAGGATTCTCCTACAACAGTGAATCCGAACAAAACACGGCCCATGACCGAATACAGCGACAACAACCAAACAGTCACCATCCCTGAATTCCGGAACGTGGTCAGAACACTGGACCAGGTGGTGGATGTGGACTATTATATTCCCGGCTGTGCCCCCACACCGGGCTTGCTCAAAACAGCGGTGGACGCTTTATTGTCCAGCCAATTACCACCCAAAGGCACAGTGATAGCGCCGGACACAGCTTTATGTCAGGAATGTCCTCGCCTGGATTCCAAACCACAGGACCTGGCCATCCAAGAATTTGTCAGACCGCACCAAATCAAAATTGATCCGGCATTATGCCTTTTGGCACAAGGATTGGCTTGTATGGGGCCGGCCACGCGCGGCGGATGCGAAGCCAGATGCATTAATGGCAACATGCCTTGTACCGGATGCTTTGGCCCCACTTCCCGCGTCATAGACCACGGCGCCAAAATAGCCTCAGCCCTGGCCTCCAGCGTGGAAGCCAAAGAAGAAGACAAAATTGAAAAATCATTAGAAGGCATTCCAGACCCGGTGGGGACATTCTACCGTTACGGTTTGGCCAAGAGCCTGTTGAGAATGAATAATCAAATTCCAAGAGACAATAACCAAATAATAACCAAGGAACAATAACCGAATAAAAACGAATGACCAATAGGCAATAACCAAATAGTTTTTTGGTTATTGAAATTTGTTTGTATCTTGTTCCTTGGAATTTTATTAATAAGGGAGCCCATATGACACAAAAAAGAATCACCATAGATCCCATCACCCGGCTGGAAGGCCATGGGAAAATTGACATATTTCTCAACAACGAAGGCAATGTGGACAAAGCCTATTTCCAGATCCCTGAACTCCGCGGATTTGAAGTCTTCAGCCTGGGCCGGCCGGCTGAAGACATGCCCCAAATCACCAGCCGCATATGCGGTGTCTGCCCCATGGCGCACCACATGGCAGGCACAAAGGCCGTGGATGACCTGTACCAAGTGGACCCCACAGGCCCGGCCAAAAAAATCCGTGAGCTGGTGTACAACGCTTTCATGCTTGAAGACCATGCCTTGCACGTATACATTTTGGGCGGTCCGGATTTCATTGTCGGCCCTGAAGCTCCGCCAGAGCTTCGCAACGTGCTGGGCGTTATAGAAAAAGTCGGATTGGATGTGGGCAAACAAGTCATTTCCATGCGCCGCAAACTGCGAGAATTCATCACGCATGTCAGCGGCAAAGTCATTCACCCAGTGCTGGGCTTACCAGGAGGCGTGGCCAAGGGGATCTCAAAAGAGGAGCTTCCGGCTTTTCAGCAATTGGCCAAAGAAGGATTGGACTTTGCCCTCTTCACCTTAAAAGTCTTTCATGACATTGTCCTCAAAAATGAAGAATACGTCAAACTCATCACATCAGATGCCTTCACCCACAAAACCCATTACATGGGCATGGTGGACGACAACAATAAAGTCAACTTCTACGACGGCAAAATCCGCGTGGTCAACCCGGACGGCCAAGAAGTCCTTAAATTCCGTCCGCAAGAATACAAAGACCACGTGGCAGAACATGTTGAACCTTGGACGTACGTCAAATTCGCATACCTCAAATCCATTGGATGGAAAGGATTCTCAGAAGGCCCGGACAGCGGGGTCTATGCAGTGGCGCCATTGGCCAGACTCAATGTGTCTGACGGCATGGCCACGCCCAAAGCCCAGGAAGCATACGCGGAATTCTACAAAATATTGGGACACAATCCTGTGCATCACACCTTGGCCAACCACTGGGCCCGCGTGGTGGAAATGGTGTACGCAGCAGAACGCATAAACGAACTCATTAATGACCCACACATCACCAGTCAAGATCTCAGAGTCATTCCTGCCAATGAGCCCAAAGTCGGAATAGGTGTGGTAGAAGCGCCTCGCGGCACACTCTTCCACCACTACGAAACAGACAAACAGGGCCTTATGCGCAAATGCAACCTCATAGTGGCCACACAAAACAATGCCGCGCGCGTGGCCATGAGCGTGGAAAAAGCCGCCAAAGGCCTTATTAGAAACGGCCAAATTTCAGAGGGACTTCTCAATAAAATTGAGATGGCATTTCGTTCGTATGATCCTTGCCACGCCTGCGCCACACATTCTCTGCCAGGCCAAATGCCGCTGCTTCTTCAGATTCGTGAGTCATCATCCGGGGACATTCTGAAACAAATCCTTCGCTAAAATGCGTGCAAATGCGTGTAAATAAGGAAAGGGGCAGTTGCGAAATAGCCTATTGAGGCCCTCACCCTTCACTTCGTGAAGCCCTCTCCCGTCGGAGACAGGAGAGGGGATTTGAAGGAAAAAAGCATTTCACAACAGTCCCGGAAAAAGGGAAAAGGGGGAAAAAGGAGATAAAATATTGAGCAGCCATCCTCATCAAAAAATTTTGGTTCTATCACTGGGCAATGACATTATGGGAGACGATGGTGTCGGACTGGAAGCAGCAGCCCGACTGGCTCCTATATTCGCCGAACAGGTGGACATAGAAAAAAGCGCAGAATCAGGCTTACGTTTAATGGAAATCCTGGAAGGTTATCATAAAGTTTTAATACTGGACTCAGTGGCCACTGCCCAGCATCCGCCCGGCACAATATTGCGATTCACCAAAGACAACTTTGCCAAAGTGGCAGCGCCGTCCCCGCACTATGCTGGTATGCCGGAAATATTCCAACTGGCTGACAGGCTGGGGATTCCCTTCCCTGAAGAAATCATTATACTGGCCATGGAAATCAAGCCTTCTAATGAATTCAAAGAAGGGCTCAGCCAGGCTGTCGCAAAAGCGCTGCCAAATTTTGTCACACAAGCCAAACAAATTATCCTACAATGGAAGCAGGCGCAAGAGATAAATTCCAATAACCAAGAGACAAGATACAAATAAATCCCAATAACCAAGAAACAAACGCTCAAAAAAATAGTCTAAAACTTGGTTATTTCCGGTTTATCCGGGGTATGATTTTTAAAGGAGCATCTTATGCATGAATATTCTCTCATGAAAAACATCATGGACAGCATCTTGGAGAATCTCAAAAGACAGCACATTTCCGGTGCGGAACAAATCAAACATATCAATCTGGAAATCGGCGCATTGGAAATCCATTCTGAAGAATCCTTCAAACAAGCTTTTGAAGTGCTCATCAAAGACACAATCCTCAACAAAGCCGGACTCAACCTCAAAGTCATTCCTGCACGCATCGAATGCCCCAAATGCGGTTACAAAGGCGTGTGCCAGGAAGAAGTGGATGCTCACAATCCTTCTCCGTGCGTGGCTTGCCCCTCTTGCACAAATGTCTCCATGCTCGTTGGTGGCCGCGGTGTACAATCAATCGACCTCACGCTTGTATAAAGAATAAACACTTGTCAGGGCCAGGCAGCCTGGCCCGTGAGAAATCAATGAAAATAGAAACCAGGCCCACAAAAAGACCTCCTGATGTCATTGAACGCATCCACGTCCGAATCAAAGGCATGGTGCAAGGCGTGGGGTTCCGTCCATTTATCTACCGCCTGGCCAAAGAATTGGGATTAACCGGATGGGTTTACAACGGGGCTCAAGGCATTGAACTCGAAGCAGAAGGTTCCCGGCGCAGGCTGGAATCCTTTCTCTGGCATATACAAAAAGACGCGCCGTCAAACACCTTTGTTCAAAACCTGGAATGGGCGGCTGTCCCTCGTGCACAAGACCTGGACTTTCACATTCGCTCCAGCGAACACAAAGGACAAAAAACAGCACAGGTCCTGCCGGATCTGGGCACATGTCCTGACTGCTTAAGAGACATCTTTGACAAAGCCAACCCGCGCCACTGCTACCCTTTCACAAACTGCACGCGCTGCGGCCCCAGATTCTCCATCATCAAATCACTCCCTTATGACCGTGCACACACCACCATGCATGCGTACAAAATGTGCCCAAAATGCCAGGAAGAATACAATGATCCGCTTAGCCGGCGTTTCCATGCCCAACCCAATGCCTGCCCCAAGTGCGGTCCGCATCTGATGCTGTGGGACAAAAAAGGAAAAACCCTTGGCACACGCCAACAAGCCCTGCGCCAAGCTGTGAAAGCCATTGACACAGGACACATCCTGGCAGTCAAAGGACTGGGCGGATTCCAGCTCATGGCTGATGCCGGAAACACGCAGGCTGTCAAAGAACTCCGCAAACGCAAGCACCGGGAAGAAAAACCTTTTGCTGTCATGTTCCCTTCTCTGGACGCTGTCAAACAAGAATGCCATGTCACGTCTCAAGAAAAACAGCTCCTCCTCTCTCCGGCAGCGCCGATTGTCCTGCTTGAACGCCAAACAAAAAAGACGCGCCTCTCTCCAGACATCTCTCCGGACAATCCCTACATAGGCGTCATGCTTCCTTACACGCCGCTTCATGCTTTACTGCTCAATGACTTAGGCATTCCAGTTGTTTGCACCAGCGGCAACCTCACAGACGAACCCATATGTATTGACGAACACGAGGCCCTCAAAAGGCTCAAAAACATCGCAGACCTTTTCCTGGTGCACAACCGCGCCATAGTCCGCCACATGGACGACTCAGTGGTCAAAGTGATTTGCGAAAGGCCGCTGATCATGCGTTCTGCCAGAGGCTATGCCCCGCTGATCATCCCTCTCCACAAAAACACTGCGCCGAGCTTATCTGTGGGCGCGCACCTCAAAAACACAGTGGCTGTGACAGCCGGACAAAACATAGTCATCAGCCAGCACATTGGGGATCTCAATACCCCGCAAAGCCTCAAGGCTTTTTGCCAAGCAGAAGAAAGCCTGCGAAAACTATACGAAGTGCAGCTCACGCATGTGGTGTGCGATGCCCATCCTGACTACTTTTCCACGCGGTATGCCGAACAACTCGGCCTCCCGTGTATCAAAGTCCAGCATCATCACGCGCATATTGCTGCTTGCCTGGCAGAACATGGCATAGAAGAAAAAGTCTTAGGCATTGCCTGGGACGGCACAGGATATGGCACAGACAACACCATCTGGGGGGGAGAATTCCTGTTGGCCGATTGCACAGATTTCAAGAGAACAGCCCATTTCAAAACATTCCCTTTGCCAGGCGCAGAAAAATCCGTGCGAGAGCCGCGTCGTACAGCCTTGGGCCTTTTGTATGAAATTTTCGGACAAAAAATATTCGATCGCACAGACATCCCCACTCTTCAATCTTTCACAAAAAAAGAACTCACAATCATTCAAACCATGCTCAAGAAAGGACTCAATACCCCGCGCACTTCAAGTGCCGGCCGCCTCTTTGATGTTGTGGCTTCTCTTATTGGACTCAAACAAAAAGCCGGGTATGAAGGCCAAGCCCCCATGCTTCTTGAACATGCTCTGCACAGCCATCCCACTCATGAAACCTATCCCTGGGATACAGAGCAAAGGGCAAAGGGCAAAGAGACAAATGACAGAGATGAACCTCTCATCATCAATTGGCATCCCATGATTCACGAAATTCTCAGAGACACACAAAACAAAATCCCTATTGGCCTCATCTCAGCCAAATTTCACAATACACTTATTGACATCATCGTGGCCATGGCCCAAAAAACGAAAAACAAAAAAATAATATTATCAGGCGGCTGTTTCCAAAACAAATACCTGCTCGAAAACGCTGTTCTCAAACTCCGGCAAAAAGGATATTGGCCCTATTGGCCCAACAAAATCCCGCCCAATGACAACAGCATATCCCTCGGCCAAGCTGTTGTGGCCGCTGCAATAAAGAAATAAGCACTGCATGCCAGAATCTGAATTTGCAGCCGAAAAGCTTAAATGATGACGAGGAAAGTCAGTTATGATACAATTGATGATAGATTGAAAAAAGGAGAATACTGTGTGCTTAGGCATCCCGGGAAAAATCATTCATATTGAAGACAAGGGCGACTTGCAAAGAACCGGCAAAGTGGCGTTTGGCAGTGTGCACAAAGAAGCCAATCTTTCCTGCGTGCCGGATGCGCAGGTGGGGGATTATGTGATCGTCCATGTGGGATTTGCCATCAGCAAAGTGGATGACTCTGAAGCCAAAAAAGTTTTTGAATACCTGGAAGAAATGGGAGAGTTGGAAATAGAAAAGGGTGACAAAGGGTGACGAGGGATGATTTATGAAATACCTTGACGAATATCGTGATGCTGAAGCTGTGCGCAAACTGGCCAAGGAGATTGGGCAGATCACCACGCGCCCGTGGACTATTATGGAGATCTGCGGGGGACAAACGCATGCCATTGTCAAATTCGGGATTGACCAACTTTTGCCCAAAAACCTCACGCTTGTGCATGGGCCGGGATGTCCGGTCTGTGTTACTCCACTTGAAATGATTGACAAGGCCTTGGCTTTGGCTGCGCGGCCCAATGTCATATTCTGTTCCTTTGGAGACATGCTCAGAGTGCCCGGATCCCAGGGAGACCTCTTCTCTGTCAAAGCCAATGGCGGGCAAGTCAAAGTGGTTTATTCGCCTCTGGATGCTGTCAAAATCGCTGAAAAAAATCCAGACAAAGAAATCGTGTTTTTTGCTGTGGGTTTTGAAACCACAGCTCCGGCCAATGCCATGGCTGTTTATGAAGCCAAACTTCGGAACATTCGAAACTTTTCTGTGCTCGTGTCTCATGTGCTTGTTCCGCCAGCCATGGAAGCCATCTTATCCTCTCCGGACAACCGTGTGCAAGGATTCCTCGCTGCTGGTCATGTGTGCACAGTCATGGGCCTCACAGAATACCTTCCCATTGCACAAAAACACAAAGTGCCCATTGTGGCCACTGGATTTGAACCCGTGGACATCTTGCAAGGCCTTGACATGTGCATACGTCAATTGGAAGAAGGCCGCACACAAGTCGAAAACCAATACGCCCGTTCTGTGCGGACTGATGGAAACAAAGCCGCGCAACAGCTCATTCAAAAAATTTTTCAAATCAGTGCGCGCAAATGGCGTGGCATTGGCGAGATTCCGCAAAGCGGATTAGAGCTCACGCAAGAATACGTAGACTATGATGCAGAAAAAAAATTCAAAATCACAGACATCTCAGCGCAAGAATCCACTGAATGCATTGCCGGCCAGGTGCTGCGCGGCATTAAAAAACCAGGGGAATGTCCTGTTTTCGGAACCAAATGCACTCCGGAAACCCCTCTGGGCGCGCCCATGGTTTCAAGCGAAGGCGCCTGCGCTGCTTATTACCGATATAGAAGATACAATTAACCACAGAGCGCACTGAGAGATATTTTTTTGCGGTAAAGACAAAAACATATACTTGGCACGGTCACAAATTGAGCTTTTTGGAGGCTCAGATTTGAGCCGATTTCGAGGCGCGACGAAGGCGCAATGCCACAGCGCATTGTAACTGAGGAGCAACGAAGAAATCGGCCTTAGATGGGCCGCCAAATAGCGCAATTTGTGGCTGTGCCAAGTATATAACAAACCACAGATGAACACGGATAAACACAGATATAATTTTTTGAAGGAATTTTTATGACAACTCAACCAAAATTGACTGCTGCTTGTCCTGTGCCTAAAAATGATTATGACAAAATCCTTTTGTCGCATGGGGGCGGCGGCACCATGATGCACAAACTCATCAATGATGTTTTCCTGCAATCTTTTGGCACAGGAGACCTCAACACCCAACACGATTCAACGGTTGTTGACATATCAGGCGCCAGGCTGGCGCTCACAACAGATTCATTTGTCATCAAACCTCTGTTTTTCCCGGGCGGTGATATTGGTTCATTGGCTGTTCATGGCACTATCAATGATCTGGCCATGAGCGGTGCGCGCCCATTATATCTCACGGCTTCTTTTATACTGGAAGAAGGATTTCCCATTCAAGAACTAAAGCGCATTACAGACTCCATGCAAAAAGCCGCTGACGCCTGCCATGTGCAAATTGTCACCGGTGACACAAAAGTCGTGGAAAAAGGCAAAGGCGACTCAGTTTTCGTCAACACCACAGGCGTGGGGATTCTTGAACATGCGCAAAACATCTGTCCCAAAAGGATCCGGCCCAATGACAAAATTCTTATCAACGGAGACATTGGCCGCCATGGCATGGCTGTCATGGCCCAGCGGGAAGGATTGGAATTCGACACTGAAATAAAAAGTGATTCAGCCCCCCTTGCTGATCTCGTCATAAATTTATTAAATGAAGGGCTAGAGCCTCATTGTCTGCGTGACCTCACCAGAGGCGGGCTGGCCAGCGCGCTCAATGAAATGGCTGCAGCCGCAGGTGTAATGATTTCTTTGAAAGAAGCCGATATACCTGTCACGGAAGATGTCAAGGCAGCCTGTGAAATGCTCGGGTTTGATCCTTTATACGTGGCCAATGAAGGACGACTGGTTGTGGTTGTGCCGGACCACCAAGCAGACAAAGCCCTGTGCGTCATGCGGTCTCATGCGCAAGGCAAAGGCGCTATGATCATCGGCCAAGTCAAAGAAGCGGATTCGCCAATGGTTCTCATGCAGAACCAAATTGGCGCCACCCGTGTGGTGGATATGCTCAGCGGGGAACAACTTCCGCGTATATGCTAGAACTTAGAGTTTAGAATTTAGAATTTTTCAGATATTACCTTCTAAGGAGAATTTTATGGCAGACACAATAACAATGATTGACAACCGAACAGGCAAAAAATATGAGCTCCCGATTACTTATGGCACGTACAACAATTACGGGGCTGCTATCTCCACCATGGACTTGCGCCAAATCAAATCCAGTGATGATGATTTTGGATTGCTGGGCTATGACCCGGGATTCACCAACACCGCTTGCTGCCGAAGCGCAGTGTCTTTTATTGACGGGGAACGCGGCATATTGCGTTACCGCGGCATCCCGATCCAAGAATTGGCTGCCAAAAGCCATTATCTGGAAGTGGCTTATCTGATTGTCAACGGCGAGCTTCCCACCAAAACCCAGCTGGAAGAATGGGCCAAACAAATCAACAGCCATGCCATGATACATGAGAACATCAAAAAATTTATGGACGGGTTCCGGTATGATGCGCATCCCATGGGCATTCTGGTCAGCACAGTGGCAGCTCTTTCCACATTTTATCCGGAAGCCAAAGACATAGACAATCCGGCTGTCAGACTCCAGCAAATCCAGCGGCTCATTGCCAAAATGCCCACCATTGCTGCTTTTGCTTACAGACACAGCAAAGGACTGCCATACGTGTATCCCAAAGATTCCTTGAGCTACACAGGCAACTTTCTTTCCATGATGTTCAAAAAATCAGAAGGCGCTTATGAACTCAACCCCATGCTGGACAAAGCCCTGAATGTCTTATTGATATTGCATGCTGATCACGAACAAAACTGCAGCGCCAATGCCGCGCGCAGCGTGGGGAGTTCTCTGCCGGACCCCTATGTCTCTATAGCTGCAGCTGCCGCCGGACTCTATGGCCCTTTGCATGGCGGTGCCAATGAGCAGGTGTTGCGCATGCTTAATGAAATCGGATCCAAAGACAAAGTGCCGGAATACATCCAAAAAGTCAAAGCCGGAGAATTTCGCTTAATGGGATTTGGACACCGCATTTACAAAAACTATGATCCGCGCGCTAAAATTGTCAAAGAAATGGCAGACCAAGTGCTTGAGGTTACTGGCAAAACACCCCTGCTGGACATTGCCTTGGAACTGGAAAAAATAGCTCTGGAGGATCCCTATTTTGTCGAACGCAAACTTTATCCCAATGTGGATTTCTACTCAGGCATCATTTATCAAGCCATGGGATTTCCTGTGGAAATGTTTCCTGTGCTCTTTGCCATTCCCCGCACAGCCGGCTGGCTGGCCCAGTGGCAGGAAATGCTGCAAGACCCTGACAGAAAAATCGCGCGTCCCCGGCAAATATACACAGGCTCTGACACCCGCGAATACAAACCAATTAATAAACGGAAGTAACTGACTGAAAAATTTTATGAAATTGGTCCGTCAAGAGCCGGACGAAATTGGTTCGCTTCGCTCACGTCATTGGCTCGTTTCACTCGCGAAATTGAGCTTATTTATTTCATCTGCCAAAGGCAGATCAATTTCGCGCCCATAGGGCGCCAATTTCGCGAACAAAGTGAGCCAATTTCTATCAGCAAGGAAACAGTATGGACTCTGTTAAACCAAAACCTGAAGAACTCAAAGATCTCTCCATAGAATCTTTGGGTGAAAGAACAATCCCCTCTCCTATTGAAAAAGACGGATCTCTCTATGAAGAAGATGGCAATGGGGTCTTGGTCTATTCCCAATGGGACCAGGTCCAGCCGTTTCTCAAAAAAGAAAAACCCCCTATGTTTGAAACTGCCGGCCCCAGAAGCCGCTTGTATTTTGACCCAGCCAAAACAACCTGCGGCATTATCACTTGCGGCGGACTATGCCCTGGCCTCAATGATGTCATTCGAACCGTCACCTTGTCACTCCAATGGCAGTATGGCGTCAAAAAAATATGGGGATTTAGATACGGATACAATGGACTCTCTGCCGCTCCCTTTGCAGAACCCAAATTGCTCAGCGCAGACATTGTGGACGGATTGCAGCATGACGGCGGCACTATTCTTGGCTCATCGCGCGGCGGACAAACACCCGGTGAAATGGTGGAGGCTCTTCTCAAATACAACATCAATATTCTCTTCACCATTGGCGGTGACGGCACCTTTGCCGGCGCCATGGACATAGCTGATGAAGTTAAAAAAAGGCGCCTGCCTATTTCTGTCGTTGGCATACCTAAAACCATAGACAATGACATCTACTGTGCAGAAACATCATTTGGATTCAGCACAGCTGTGGAGGAAGCCAGAAAAGCCATTTACTCAGCGCACAGTGAAGCCAAAGCCGCATGGAATGGGATAGGATTGGTCAAATTAATGGGGCGTGATTCGGGCTTCATTGCCGTTAATGCCAGCTTGGCCAACAGTGATGTCAATATATGTCTTATTCCCGAGGTCCGGTTTTCGCTTGAAGGGGAGAACGGACTTTTTTCTGTCTTGGAAAAACGCTTAAACAGAAAACATCATGCAGTCATTGTGGCCGCTGAAGGCGCAGGCCAGAGACACATGTCTGAAGGACCGGAACGAAAAAAAGATGCTTCCGGCAATATCAAGCACAAAGACATTGGCCTTTTTCTCAAAGACAAAATCGCAGCCCACTTTAAAAGTAAAAACATCCCGGTGTCAATAAAACACATAGATCCCAGCTACATTATTCGCAGCGGTCCGGCCAATGCTTTTGACTCCACTTATTGCCTCATGCTGGGGCGGTACGCTGTGCATGCCGGCATGGCCGGCAAAACCAATATGTTTGTGGGATATTGGAACCACCAGTTCACGCACGTGCCTCTGCATGTGGCTGTGCACAAGAGGAAAAAAGTCAATCCACACGGAGACATGTGGCAAACCGTCTTGGAAACAACAGAACCGGTTTCCTGAATCATTAATAAGCATTTAGCGTGTTTGTAGCCCTAACAGAGCTCTGTCATTTTGGTCTTCAGCAGTGAAGAGCTTTTAAATGCTAAATGTTAAATTTAAAATGCTAAATTTGCAATTCCGGATTTTTTTCAGGGCCCCCTCTTGCCATATAAGCCGTGTTTGATATAATTAAGGTTAAACAAAGAATACTGAGAGTGATATCTATGACTGATTGCGAATGGATTTCCTTTGACCCTTTTCTCACGGAAAAAATGGCAGCCATGCCAGCCACCTTGGAAATCATCAAAAGCCGTTTTTGCCGCAAAGACTACTCCTCCTGTGCGCGTTACCAGGTCATGAAAGCTTTGGGAAAAGAAAAAGTCCCGGTTGACCTCTCCCCCAACAACAAGGACCGCGCCCGAGACCTCATCGCTGAAACCCCCAAAAACGCATAAAAATATCAAATCAAACCACAGAGCACACAAAGGGTATAGAGAAGAATAAAAACTAAACAATCTTTTTATTCTTAGTATTTGAACCCAAATTTTTCATTAGAAAAATTTCCTTCGCAGAGCTCAGGGGCCTGGAGAACCGCCAGAGGCTCCAGGCACGCACGGCAGGGGCTTCGCCCCGGATT